>CASFPB010000041.1 GCA_949296605.1 uncultured bacterium | reverse complement strand
TTTGAATATAAAGAAGATTAACTAATCTTATAATTTTTTGCTTTTAAAACTAGGCATGTTTTTAGTATGCCTAGTTTTATTTTTACGAACATTATTTTGCTCATCTTATAAGAAATGAACTTTCCTATAAGATAAAAAAAGAATTTCATAAACTACTTGAAATTCTTTTTTCTATCTAACAAAAAATATTACATAACTTAAAAAACCAATTAATAGTATTAAAACAATCCATCCATTTATCATATCTCGCTTTTGACTTTTGCTTTCAATACCAACAGCCATAGCTGTTAAATATCCACCAATCAAACCACCAATATGAGCAGTTAAATCAATTCCTGGAATTAATATACCAATCAATAGGTTCAATATAATTATTGGTATTAATTGTTGTTTTATTGCATTACTTAAATATAAACGATAATGATACCCAAAATAAAGTAAAGCACCCATTAAACCAAATATTGCTCCACTCGCACCAGCAGATAAAACATTTGGTTCGCTAAATGTTAATGACAATAAATTACCACATATTGCACTAATAAAATATATAAGTAAAAACTTCCATTTTCCTATAAATGTTTCAACTTGCGTTCCTAATGCAACTAATGAATACATATTTACTAATAAATGCGCTAAACTAACATGCAAAAATGCACTTGTAACTAATCGCCATACTTCACCATTTTGAACTAATAGTAGATTGTTACCACCAAATAATGCAATTGAATTTACATCAAAAGATAAAAAATTTGAACTCTTTATTGCAACAATTAAATACATCACAAAACATATTGCAATTATAAGTTTTGTAAAAATAATCTTTTTAGGAGAAAACACCTTACTAAATATTTTATTTTCTTTTTCAGTTTTTTCATTTATATCGTTTGTTACATTAATGATTAAATCTAAACCATTGGTAGATTCAATTAATTCATTGCTTAAATTCGGAAAAATTTCCTTTAACTCAGTGTTCTTTTTTAATTCACTTAATGAATTAATTTTTATTGTCTCTATGTTTTTTTCTTCATCATATTTAACTTTAGAGCTCATATCTAAACATATATTTAAAGCATTTATTTTAAATGATAATGTTTTTTTCTTTATTTGTTTAATAATATGTTGCATTTTAAATATATCGAATTTATATTGTTCTTCATTTATAATAGAATTACTACTTATTCTTATTACTCTATAAGGCCCATTTAAATTTTCTAACCATATTTCATCTTTTACTCCTTGAACATGTATGGGAGAATAATTTTCTTTGGTTACAAAATAATGAACTAAGCTCATCATTATTTGATCGTTTTTACGAATCATTACTGAAGTCATAGACATCTCCTCGTTCTTATATTTTACAATAAATCATATAATTAGTAAAGAGGTGATAACTTTGCTAATTATATTTTACACTTTAGTAATTTTTCTATTATTATTTCCTATATTTAAAATTATAAGTTTTGATTTATTTAATGATAATACTTGTTTTTTATTACTAACTAATTATATTTTAAATATTGCTGTTGCTTTATTTTGGGGTTATTTTAATAATTTATTATTTAGTGTTCTTTTTTCATTTATATTATGTATATTTTCTATTTTATTAATTAAAAACTTCAAAAAAATCCTTGGTTTTTACCAATTATTATCTATTCCTTACTTATTAATGGTATTATTTTCATTCGTTTACATTTTAACTTTGTTCATCCAAAATTTTTAAATATTGAGAAAATTCTTTTGGGACATCTTTTTCAAATTCTAAAACTTTTTTTGTAATTGGATGAGTAAATTTTATATACCTAGAATGTAAAAATTGACCAAATTCATCACTTTTTTTATTATTATAAACTGGATCATTATGAATTGGATAACCGATATATGCTAAATGAACTCTAATTTGATGCGTTCTTCCGGTTTCTAATACTAATTTTATTAATGTATTTTTAGGATATTTTTTTAAAACTTCTAAATGTGTAATAGCTTTTTTACCCCCACTTGCTACGGTCATTTTTTCAAAATTATCTTTACTACGTTTTATCGGAGCATCTATTGTAGCTTTTTGAGTTTGAATTACCCCATCCACCAAAGCTATATATTCTCTATAAATTCTTTTATTTTTAAAATCATCACTTAATAACTCATGAGTTTTATTATCTTTTGCAACTAACATTAAGCCACTAGTATCTTTGTCTAACCTATGAACAATTCCTGGTCTAAATTTTTCTCCAATATCACTTAAATTATTTGTATAATACATTAATCCATTAACTAATGTATTATCATAATTTCCATTACCTGGATGAACTACTAACCCACTAGGTTTATTAATTACCATTAAATATTCATCTTCATAAACAATATCAATATCCATTTTTTTAGCTTTAACAGTTATTGGTTTTATAAATCCTTCTTTTATTTCTATTAAATCATTTAATTCAACTTTATAACTATTCTTTACTTTTTTATTATTTACAAATATAAAATTTTCTTTAATCATTTTTGTAATATTTTCTCTACTTATTTCTGTTTTTTCAGCTAAATATTTATCTATTCTAACGCTTTCATTTTGTTCTACTTTTAGAATCATTTTTATCTTCCCCCCTCATAATTGCATAAATTAATAATATAAACCCACTAACTATTGCCATATCAGCTAAATTAAAAATAGGAAAATCATAACTACCTAATAAAATTTTAAAATAATCTATAACATAACCATATATTAATCTATCAACTAAATTTCCTAAAAGACCTCCATAAATTAAACTAAATGCTACAATATTTCGAAAGTTATTCTTAAATTCTTTTTCATAAAATATTAAAATAGTCAAAGCTATTATAGAAATGCCTATTAATACAAATCTATATCCTTCAAATATGCTCCATGCTGCACCAGTATTATAAACTTTTGTAACATAAAAAAAATTAGGAATTATAGATATAATTTTTCCAATATAAAATGTTTGATCTATTATTATCTTTATTAATTGATCTATTACTAATATGAATAATCCTATTATTAAACTTTTTTTCTTCATGGCTATAATATATCATAATTTTTATTTATTTACTAGTATTACATCTGTTCCTATTTTAGCTATATCATTATATGTAAAATTTATTTCACTATTTTTTAATACTTTTTTAAATATTTTTTTAGGTTCAGCAATAAAACCAATGATTTTTCCCTCACTATTTACTTCAACATCAACTATTCTTCCTAAATTAATACCGGTTTTTACACTAATAATATCTTTGTTTTGCAACTCACTTAAATACATTATCTCACCACTAAATTATATGTATTACAATTTATTTAATTAATTTACGAACATTGTTTATAGCACTTTTTTCAATCCTAGATACTTGGGCTTGGCTAATACCTAATTCTTCCGCTATTTCCATTTGTGTTTTTCCAACAATAAATCTTTCTAATAATATTGATTTTTCCCTTTCCTTTATTTTTAATAATGCCTTTCTTAACGAAATTAACATATCTTTGTCACTATTTTTCTCTTTAGTGTCTGCTATTTGATCAAATAAATAAATTGTATCTCCACCATCATTATAAATGGGTTCAAAAATACTTGCAGGATCTTTTAAAGCATCTAAGGCAAATGCTATTTGATATTCTTCTATTTCTAATGCTTTTGCTACTTCTGCATTCGAAGCTTCATGACCATACGTTGCTATGTATTCATCTTTATATTTAATTATTTGATATGCTAAATCTTTAATACTTCTGCTTACTCGCATTGCAGTATTATCTCTTATATATCTTTTAATTTCCCCAATAATTAAAGGAACTGCATATGTACTTAATTTTAAACCATATGATAAATCAAAATTATCAATTGCTTTTATTAACCCTATTACTCCAACTTGGAATAAATCATCTAAATTAACATCTTTATTATTAAATGACCTTAAAATACTTAATACCAGTTTTAAATTGCCATTAATAAGTTCTTCTTTTGCTATTAAATCCCCATTTTGATATCTTACAAATAAATGTGTCATTTCTTCATTAGATAATACTTTAATATCATTTGTATTAATTCCTGTTATATCTACTTTATATTTTGCCATTAAAAAATTCCTTTCAAACATTATTTTGTTTAAAAAGAATTTATTTTATTCATTTGAAATATCTTTTTGATATTCTTTAATTAATTCTATACTTTTATTAATAATTTCCTTTTTATATATTTTATAGTCATAATAATTTGGTAGTTCACAATCAAAAGTTTCTTCTAAATATATATCTTTATTATTTTCTAAAATTCTTGCTTGAAAATACTCATAACTTAACATTTTTGAATATACATCAATTATTAATTCTTTTTTAAAGTCTTTTTTAACTCTAATATTTTTATAATCTTGTTTAAATGATTCAAAATCACTATTTAATAAAGTTATTGTATTATCACTTAATTTTTGATTTATATATTCTTCTTTTATTTCATCCCCACCCTTATTAATTTTTATTATTTTCTTTAAAAATTCATCTTCCTTTATAATTATTATTTCTGTTAACCAATATGAAAAATATGGCTTAATTTGTAAGCCTTCAAAGTAATTTTTATAATTAATTATTTCACTTTTTCTAATTTTTATTGAATCTATTCCATTAGTTATTGTTATCAAGTTGTAAACCATCCTTTGCTCATTAATAATGATAACACATTTTCTCGTATTTTCCCACGTTTTTAAGAAAATACTAATAATGATGAGAAAATGAAATCGGTGATAAAATGAAATTTGAACGCCTTAAACAAATTAGGGAAATGCAAGAATTAACTCAAAAAGACTTAGCAAATATTTTAAACGTAGAAAGATCAACATATGCAGGTTGGGAAACTGGAAAAGATACTATACCGCTAAAAAGATTAAATAAATTATGTGATTATTATAAAGTAAGTATTGATTATGCTACTGGTTTAACAAATGATTCAACATGTTATAAGGTCATTGATATAGATGCCAAAACAGTTGGCAAAAATCTTAAAAAATTAAGAAAAAAGCATAATCTTGTTCAAAAAGATATTTTTATTCCCCTAAATACTACTTCATCTACTTATTCAGCGTATGAAACTGGAAAAGTTTTAATAAAAACAGATTTTATTTATACAATAGCAAAAGAATACAATTCTTCAATAGATCAATTAGTTGGTAAAAAAAATTAATGCATTAATTGCTTTAATTTTTTTACCACTTTTTTTTCTATACGAGAAATATATGATTGACTTATACCAAGCATTTCTGCAACTTCTTTTTGTGTATATTCTAATGTATTATTTAATCCATATCTTAAAGTCATTATTTCTTTATCTCTAGGATTCAAAGATTCTATTTCCTTATTTAATATTTCTTTATCAACTTTTTTTTCATATTCATTAGGCACTAGCTCTGCATCTGTTCCTAATATATCTTCTAAGTGCAGTTCATTCCCTTCACTATCATAATTTAATGCTTCTTCAAGTGATACTTCTGTTCTTTTTTTCTTATTTTTTCTTAAAAACATTAATATTTCATTACTAATACATCTTGATGCATAAGTTGCTAATTTAATATTTTTATCAACTTTATAAGTATTTATTCCTTTAATAAGACCAATAGATCCAATACTTACTAAATCTTCAATATCATAAGTTGTATTTTCATATTTTTTAGCTAAAAATACCACTAATCTTAAATTATGTTCTATAAGTTTATTCCTTGCTTCTTCATCTCCTTGTTGCGCCTTTATTAAATAAGCAAGCTCTTCTTCCTTAGATAATGGTGGTGGCAATTTATCAGTTGCACCCACAAAAAACACTTCATTATATTTTGCTTTTAAATATTCAATTAATTTTCTAAACATAAATCCTCCATTAATTTATAATTTAATAAACAATCGCTTCCATTTAAATTTATTTTTTCAGGTATTTCTCCCACTAAATAATTTTTATATATATGATTGTTTATTTTTATATATTTTATACTAAAACAACTTATAAGCCCATGATAACCTACAGCTTTGTAAGGAACATATATAGGACTTCTTATATTTATATATGGTATTAATTTTTTTTTAGAAATTAAAATAACATATTTTTTAGTTATCGGATCTTTTAACTTATTTCCTGTATCTAAAAATCCATTACATATTAATTCTTTATCATTTTTAAATATAATTTTTATTTGATAATTATAATTATATGTGCTTTTAAATTTTTTATGTTCCCTTACATATACAAATAATATTACTGGAGCAATTAATAATAAAACCAAATAATTTATACTAAATCCATCAAAATAAAATATTAATCCTTCTCGTTTATAACTAAATTCTACACTCAAAAAATATAAAAAGCCTCCGAGAATAACACTGCACATATATAGATAAATTATATTAGTAATAAAATACTTAATATTTTTATAACCAAATGCTATTAAAAGCATTATAACACTTGTTAATATTTTAAACAAAAATAATATTATTTGCGGTAATGGTAAAAATAGTATTATTAAAGAAAATGCTCCAATTAAAGCACTAAATATTAATCTTATAAATTTTTTATGTCTTTTTAAAGTTATATCGACCGTCATCATTAACAATAAATCATAACTAAAATTCAAAATAAAGACTAAATCTAAATATATTTTCATTTTAATCACAAAATGATTATATAAAAAAAAAGCAACATTTTTTGTCGCTTTATAAGTTTAATATTTAAAAATTATCACTTCTTAAAAATGGCGGAATTTCATATTCATCATCAACAGGTTGTGGCTTACTTCTTCTTTTTGGAACATCATCACTAAATAATGCTTGTTCTCCAACTTCTTCATCAAATCCAGTAGCTATTACAGTTACAATTACTTCATCAGTAAGATTTTCATTTTTAATAGCACCAAATATAATATTTATATCTGAATTTGCCGCTTCTCTAACAGTTTCTACTGCATCTTCTATTTCAAATAGTGTAAGATTTTTTCCACCAGTTACATTTACAATAGCATTTGTAGCTCCTTCTATTGTTGCTTCAAGTAAACTATTAGCTACTGCTTGACGAGCTGCTTCAATTGCTCTATTTTCACCAGCATTGCATCCAATACCAATAATTGCAGTTCCACTTTTTTCCATTACGGTTTTAACATCTGCAAAGTCTAGATTTATTACTCCAGTTACAGCTATTAAATCTGATATTGATTGAACACCACGATGTAAAACATTATCTACTTCTTTAAATGCATCTTCAAAACTTGTAGTCTTATCAATTATATCTCTTAATCTATCATTTGGAATAATTATAAGGGAATCTACATGTTGTCTTAATTCTTCAAGACCAACTAATGCATTTTCCATTCTTCTTTTTCCTTCAAATCTAAATGGTTTTGTAACAATTCCTACTGTTAATGAGCCCATTTCTTGAGCAATTTCTGCTATTATAGGAGCTGCTCCAGTTCCAGTCCCTCCACCTAAACCACAAGCAACAAACACCATATCTGCGCCTTGCAAAGCATCTTCAAGTTCTGTTTTACTTTCTAATGCAGCTGCTCTTCCAACTTCAGGATTTGCTCCAGCTCCACGACCACCAGTTATATTTTTTCCTATTTGAATTTTATTAGGGCATAATGAACTATTTAAAACTTGCAAATCAGTGTTTACTACATAAAATTCAACACTTTTTACTCCTTCTTCTATCATTCGGTTAACAGCGTTACATCCACCGCCACCTACTCCAACTACTTTTATTTTAGCAATTTGATCCATCTGTAATCCATTCATATTTATTCTCCTCAATTATCAAAAAAGTAACCAAATAATTTTCCTAATATTGAATTTTCAGAAATATTTACTTTTTTATGTATTCCGCTTAATTCTTCTTGTTCTTCAATACTAAATATTGAAAAATCTCTGTTTCTCAATTTTAATCTACTATCATAATACTTTATAAGCCCTATTGCAGTAGCATATTTATTATGTCTAGCACCAATTTCTTTAACCTCACCAATAACAGCATTCTTAAATATATAATCAACTACATTTTTAAATTCTGCCGTTTCCGTTACTCCCCCTGTAACAATTATATAACTAATTTCTTTTTTTGTTAAGAGATTTATTTGTTTTTTTGCTAAATTTAGTATTTCTTCTAATCTACCCATAACTATTTCACTAGCACTATATTGATTTATTTTTATTTTATCCCCATTTTTATCTTCTACAATTATTGCTTCATTAGGTTGAGCCATGTTTTTATCAGCTAGAGCAATTGTTTCCTTTATATAAAGAGCGTCTTTTCTACTTATTTTATATACATAGCCCAAATCATAATCAATATTATCTCCACCCATGTCGATAACCTCAGCTGCCGTAATAATTCCCTTATTAAAAATTGCAACTGTTGTTTTTGATGCTCCAATATTTATTACCGCTCCCACTTCATGGCTATTTTTTTTATCTTTAAATTCGTAATAATCACCGAGTGAATTAATAGTTACATCAACTACTTGAACACCTATTTTTTCCAAACAACTTATAATTGGAGTAGCATTTTTTTTAGGAACTGTAACAACTACTGCTTTTACATTTAACTTTTCAGCATGCATGGATAATGGATAATCAACTACATTGGCATCATCTATTAAAAATTTTGTAGGTAATATTGTTACAAGTTCTCTATTATCTAAAACTTTATTATATACTGCTGATTGTAACGTTCTTATAATATCATTACTTCTAACTACTTTATCTTCATTATTTATTGATGTATAACCTTCACTTAAAAAACAATCAATACCATTACTAGGAACACTTACAATTACTTTGGTAATTTTAAGCCCGATTTGTTCTTCTGCTTTACTAAATACATCTTTCAATGATTCAATTGCACTTTCTGAATTTATAACAAAACCTTTTTTTATTCCTCTAGCTGGAGCTTCAACACAAACTAAAATGTTTAGTTTTCCTCGAACTATTTCCCCAACTACAAGTTTAATAGTATGATTTCCTATATCCAAACTAGCAATTATTTTGCGCATTCAATACACTTCCTATATCTTCTAGATAATTATATAAAAAATTAAATAATCACGCAAGTTTTTTTCTTTTGTAAACGTAATCATTTTTAATAATTATATTTTTGACAAGTCATAACTCATATAATATAATGAAGAAAACAAATAGTTAGGAAAGGATAAAATTTATTTGTTAGCGCCAGGCCTTTGGGTGACGAGGATAACTATTATCGAAATATTCGGCGGATATAGTTACGGTTTAGTTTAATCGTTAGATATATTAAAAAAAGCAAAATCAAAATTGTAACAAAAAATATATCATAGACACTTTTTTATATGGAAGGAATTTTTATTTATGTGTGGAATAATTGGATATATTGGAAAAGAAAAATGTATCCCTAAAATTATAAGTGGTTTAGAAGCATTAGAATATCGTGGATATGATTCTGCTGGAATTGCTTATATAAAAAATAATAAAGTTATTATAAAAAAAGAAAAAGGAAAAATAATTAATTTAAAAAACAACTTAAATCTTGTTGAGGATTCCTATATAGGAATTGGACATACTAGATGGGCAACACATGGTGAGGCAAGTAAAATTAATGCACATCCTCATACTATTGGTAAATGGACTATCGTTCACAATGGTATAATTGAAAATTACGCTGAATTAAAAGCCGATTTGATAAACAAAGGATATATACTTAAATCAGATACTGATACAGAAGTTGCTTGCGCAAAGCTAGATGATTTATATAAAGAAGAAAAAGACATTTTAAAAACACTAAAAAAAGCAATTACTATATTTAAAGGTTCATATGCTTTTGGTATTATTTGCAGTGATGATTCAAATAATTTATATGCAATTAGAAATACAAGCCCATTAATAATTGCTACATCCAAAGATGGTAATTTTATTGCATCAGATGTTCCAGCAATATTAAATTATACTAATAAATATATTTTACTAGATGATTATGAAATTGCAAAAATCAGTAATAATTCTATAAATATTTATAATTCAAATTTAGATGAAATTAAAAAAGATACACTTACTTTTGAAGGTTCAATAGAAGTTGCCGCTAAAAATGGATATGAACATTTTATGCTTAAAGAAATAAACGAGCAAGACAAAGTCTTTAAAGATACTATAAATTTTTATTTTGATGGAACTATTGATTCATTAAAAAACAATTTTAGTTTTCTTGACAAATATAAAAAAATTGATATTGTTGCATGTGGTTCAGCTTACCACACTGGATTAATTGGAAAATGTTTAATAGAAAATTATGCTAATATACCAGTAAATGTAGAAGTTGCTAGTGAATATAGATATAAAAAATGTTTTTATGATAAAGATACTTTGGTAATTTTAGTTTCTCAATCTGGGGAAACTGCTGATACTCTCGCAGCTCTTAGAAAAGCCAAGGATGATAATATAGATACTTTAGCAATAGTTAATGTAATTGGAAGTAGTATTGCAAGAGAAGCTGATAAAGTAATTTATATTAAAGCTGGTTGCGAAATAGCTGTTGCTACTACAAAAGCATATACTGCCCAATTAGCAATATTTAGTTTACTTGCCACATATCTAGGGTTTATAAACAAAATAATTGATGAAAATGAATTAACTAATTTATTAGAT
The DNA here is from genome assembly GCA_949296605.1 of uncultured bacterium. Lineage (GTDB taxonomy): Bacteria > Bacillota_I > Bacilli_A > RF39 > UBA660 > Onthocola_B. The sequence goes on along the minus strand of CASFPB010000041.1, from coordinate 7,709 downwards.
GATTATAAAAAAATGCCTAAAGAAATTAAAAAAATTATTGATAATTATAAAAAATATTTTGATATTGCTGATAAAATATTTAAAAATAAACAAATATTTTTTATAGGTCGTGGAATAGATTATGCTATTTCAATGGAAGCCAGTCTAAAATTAAAAGAAATATCTTATATAAATAGTGTTGCTTATCAAGCTGGTGAATTAAAACATGGAACTATTTCTTTAATTGAAAAAAATACTCCAGTTATAGCTATTGCAACAGATAAAAAATTATATGAAAAAACTGTAAGTAATATCAAAGAAGTAAAATCAAGAGGAGCAAATGTAATACTAGTTAGCAATCAATTACCAGAGGATAAATTTTATGATGATTTAATATTAATACCACAAATTCATCCAATTTTAGTTAGTATTCTTACTATTATTCCTCTACAATTATTAGCTTATAAAGTTGCTAAAAATAATAATTGCGATATTGATAAGCCTAGAAATTTAGCTAAATCTGTTACAGTTGAATAAAAAAACTAAAGAATTCTTAAAACCCTTTAGTTTTTTTTATTAATTTCTTTATATTTTTTTCAAGTTTCTTTTCATTATCTATTTGGCTGAATTCTGCTTGCTTAAATTTACACTCAATTTTTGGTGGTAATACTACTTTTTTTATATTTTTAGGTTTAAAGTCTTTTCGAATTTTATATTTATCTATTGATTTATTAGTTACAAAAATCATAATCACACCAGAGACTAATCCAGTTAATAAAGAATAATCACCTTGTTTTAATTGTGATAATATATTTTCAATAATATCCATATTTACCCCCTTATTTTAAATTATTTAATCTTTTTTCAATTTCATTCCATTCTAATTCAGTTTCTATTTCTTTTAGTTTATCATCTTTAGAATTATATATTGCTGCAATAAATGTTTAAATTACCATTGCTATCTTTACTATTATCAGTATAAATAATATAATTTCTATTTGTTTTTAACCAAAAAAATGATAGCAATATTTCATATTCAGTTATTTTACCATTATCATTTATTATTTTTAAAAACATGTTTTTATTCATATTAACATCCCCTTTTTTATGAAATATTATTTAAGAAAATAAAAGAAAAATAAACATAGTTGCTTGACATAAATTTATTTTAAAAATATAATCACCTTATCAGGAGAATTATTTATTATGAATGAAAAAATACAAGAATTAATTGAATTATGTGAAAAAGAAAACATAAATATAAGTAAAGAACTAATAATTAAGCTTGAAAATATTGCAAAGTCAGATATAAACATTATTAATTTATTATTAAAACTAATTACTGAAAAAAAGATGAATTTATTAGTAGATATTTTTGAAATAATGATTATGCATCAAAATATATATGATTGTGTTGAAGCTATCAAAATGTTTAAAAACTCTAATTGGGATGAAATAATATTTGATATTTTAACTACGCAATATGCTGTTTCTCGTGGTTTATCTATAAATGGTGCTAAAATATTATTGGAAAACAAAGATATAAACGATTACAAAAAAGGACTTATACACTCAATATTAACTAATGAAAATGCAATTTATTATCGAATTTCTTTAAGAGGAGCCAGATTACTAATTGAAGTTGAAGATGAAAGTCTTTTACAAAAATTATATAAGACTTTAACTAACCCATTAGCCATACAAAAAGGAATTGCACTGAGTGGTGCTACCTTACTTAAAGAATGTAGTGATAAAACAATACAATTATATATCTACGAATTATTAAATAATAAAATAGCACTAAAAAATGAAGTTGCATTATCTGGTGCTAGATTATTATCTCAATTTGAAGGAAAAAATTTAGATACTATAGAATCATATGTTGCTAAAAATTCAAATTTAACAGAAGTTGGCATTACTGATTCTAAATCAGAAAATACAGAAAAAAATAGTGAGTTAATTTATGCTCAAGCAATCTATTATTTTTTAACTGAAAAAACATTTATAGATAAAAGTTTAGCAATAAGATGTGCTAATTTAGCATTGGAAGCAAAAACATCTGCTGATATATATTTTATGCGAACCATTTTAGGTAATAAGGCTGCTATTGAAACTGGAATTGCTTCTGATTTAATCAGTGTAATAGATGAAAATGCAACAAGTAAATCCATAGTTGATAATGAAAATGCTAATGCATTATATTTTAGATTTTGTTACTACTATATAACACTTAACCTAATTATTGAAGATAATTCACTATTTGATGATGTAAAATTAAATATTTTTAAAGGATTAGAAAATGTTCATTTAATTAAATTACAAGAAAAAATGGATAGTTTAATTCAAGAATTAATGAAAAAATTAGAACTTCAAAATTCATCAATTACCCCTACAACAAATGATTTTAATTTAACAAGGAAAAAGCCGGAATAATTTAGGTAAATTTAATTTGACAACAAAATATACTTATTATATAATATTTTTGCAAGTTATTTAGGCAGTGTTATATTAATTTATAATGTGTTTAAACCTTAGGAATAAAGTATCTAGGACTGCCCTAGAAAAATTAATTTAAACTCCCTATAACATTAATATAATCAATAAATATTTTGCAAATAAAACGAAAGGAGATTTTATGGCAAGATATACTGGACCAGCTTACAAAAAATCTAGAAGACTTGGTTTTTCTACATTAGAAAATGGCAAAGAATTAGCTAAAAGACCATATGCACCAGGACAACATGGACAAGATCGTCGTAAAAAATTAAGTGAATATGGAATTCAAATGCAAGAAAAACAAAAAGTAAGAATTCTATATGGATTAAATGAAAAACAATTTAAGAAGACTTTTGAAAAAGCTTCTAAAATGAAGGGTATTGCTGGAGAAAACTTATTAGTTTTACTTGAAAGTAGATTAGACAATATGGTGTATCGTTTAGGAATGGCAAGAACTAGACGTAGTGCTCGTCAAATTGTAAATCATGGTCATATTTTAGTTAATGGTAAAAAGGTTGATATACCTTCTTACATTACTAAAGTTGGAGATGTAATTTCTGTTAAAGAAAATTCACTAAACCATCCTGCAATTATCGATGCATTAGAACAAAATAAAACAGTTCCTGCATTCTTAGAAATGGATAAACAAAAATTAACTGGAAAATATCTTAGAACTCCAGAAAGAAGTGAACTTAATCCAGAAATTAATGAACAACTTATTGTTGAATTCTACAACAGATAATAACTTAAAAAACCAAGGCATTAATTGTCTTGGTTTTTATTTGGCATAAATACATTTACTGATACATTATCATTTGTTATATTTTTTAATACATTATTCAAAATGTCTTTGTCTATATTTGAAATTCTTTCTTTTAAATCAGTAATTATTTTTCCTTCATTTATTATATCATCTTGTATTTTCATACTTACGGTTTCAATATCATCATAATCAAGTATTAGTGTTGCTAATGTTGCATTTTTCTTTCTAATTATATCTTTTTCTGATATTTCAAGCATATCAATTTTTTCTTTTAAACGTTTTATTACTTCATCTTTATAGTTTGTAGTAGCACTTATTGTAATAACTAAATAATCTTCATATATATCTAAATTTGAACTTAAACTTGTTGCAAGTTCTTTTTCAATTAATTCTGTATAAAAATCACTAGTTGGTCCAAAATTAATATTTAATATTAACCTTACTAATATTTTTAAATCTAAATTTTCTATATTTTTAAATTTATTTAATGGAATTTTTAAAGAATACTTTATTTTAGGATAAGAAACATTTACATTAGTTTCACTATATTCTACTGTTACTTTCTTAGGTTCTGTTTCATCAATTATTACAGGTTCAATATATTCTTTAAATTCTTTTTTACTTAAATTTTCTTCAGTTATTTTAGCCATTTCATATGGATTAAAATTTCCAGTTATAATTAAAAACATATTTTTAGGGTGATAGAAACTATCATATACATTTTTTATATCATCTAATTCAATTTCTTTAATATCTTCAACTTCTCCGGTAATAAGATTTCTATATTTTGATTTTTGTAAAACTGCTTTTAAATTATTATAAAATATAAGTGAATATGGATCATCGTTACTCATATTAGCTTCTTCAATTATTATTCCTTTTTCCTTATTAATCATTTTTTTAGTAAAATAAGGATTATAAACATAATCAAGTAATAAATTTAAATTTTCATTTTTGTTTCCTGTTGCAAATACTATGTATGAGGTCCATTTAAATGTTGTAAAAGCATTGGCATCTCCCCCTATTTTATAAAATTCATCATGAGCAGTTGAATTTTCATTTATATTAAATTTTATATGTTCTAAAAAGTGAGCTACTCCATTTGGAACTTCATAAGTTTTTTTACCAACTTTAAATTTAGTATGAATAGAACCATATTTAACTGATAAAGTCATTAAACAACTATTAACTTTTTCATTTACCCACATATATATTTTTAATCCAGTTTTTGTTGTATATTCGTATATTTTTTCATCTAAACCTTCTAAAGCTATTTCTTTCATAGTTATTCCCCCTTTCCTTCTAAAATAAATACTGTATTTAACTTTAATTTTTTAGATACATTAATTACGTCTTCTCTTGTTACCTTTTTATACATTTCTTTTCTTTCATCAATCATTGGAAAATTGTCAAAATAATTAAAAACATAATTATTTAGTAAAGATACATTATTATCACACGCAAAATCTAAAGACATACAAATATTCATTTTTGCATCATTTAGCTCTTCTTCACTAAATTTTCCTTCATTCATTTCTTTTAAACATTTTTTAATTAAAGTTAATGCTTTTTTAGTATTATTATTATCAAGTGAAACATGTATAGCTAATAAATTATCATATTTCATATACATACTACTAATGCTATAGCATAAACTATTCTCTTCTCTAATTTTTTGATATAGCTTACTTGTTAATCCACCATTTCCAAATATATAATTAAATACTTGAAATACTATGTGTTTTTCATTATCAGTTAAATTATTTATATTATATATAACAGTCATATTAGCTTGAATATTGTCGGATTTTTCATTTATTATTAACTCTTTTTTCTTAATTTTATTATTTACATATAAAGGTATTTGATTATTATTAATATAACGATATTTAAAATGCTTTTTAATTAAGCTAACAGCTTCATCCATATCTAAATTACCTATAATAAAAATATCACATACACTATTTTTTAACATTTGTTTATACATTTTATATAAAGAAGCTGGTGTAATAGATTTTAATTCATCTACTGTTCCATATAAAGAATAACTACTAGGGCTATCTTTATCCATAGCTTCAAATGCTTTCTTCATACATAATTTAAATGGATTATCACTTATGCTATTTATTTCCTTTATCAATCTTTCTTTTATTATATTAAATTGTTTTAAATCAAATTCTTCATTTACTACGTTTGGTCTTTCTATTAATTCAAAAGGTAATTTTATTACTTCTTCTAAATAATTTTTATCAGTTATAAAATTAGGATTTATAAAATCAGTTATAAAATTCATTATAAGCATTTGTCCGGTTTTTATATTACTTCCATACAAACTAGTTTTGTATAATTCTTCGAATTTAATTATTAAATCTTTTCTTTTAGGATATTTTTTTGATGTTTCACTTAACATATCAATTAAAAAAGTTTGTTTAGCTAGATCTTCTTTAACAACAGGACACCTAAACATTATTTCCATATGTGTAGTTTTAAATTTATCTGTTTTTATAGTATGAACATTAAAAGAATTACATTTGTATGTCTTAATTTTCATTTTGCACCTCATCATTAGTATGTTTTATTTTTAAATATTTATTATATTCACTTAAACAATAATCATCAGTCATACCAGCTATATAATCTAATACTATTCTTTCTTTTGTATTTTTTTTATATTCTTCACTTAAATTACTTAAATAAGATTTTATAATATTTGAATCTCTATTATCATTATTTAAATCTTCAATATATCTATTAAATAATGTATTTAACATATCTTTAATTTGTTTATGTTCTTCTTGAGTATATGCTTTATAATAAATATTTTCATAATTAAACTTTTTTAATTTTTCAATACATTTAAAAATATCATTACTCATTTTTATATAATTTTTTCCTAAACTATTTTTTATTATATCTATAGTTATTGTGTTTACTATTTCTTTATTAGTAGTTCCTAAAATACCTTTAATATCATTAGGTATATCATCATAGTCAATAACTTTTAATCTAATTCCATCTTCAATATCTCTTCCTAAATAAGCAATTAAATCACTTATTCTAACTACACAACCTTCTAATGTCATTGGTTTTAATTTTTTTACTGCTCCATTAGTTTTATAACATTCATTATATTCCTTTAAAAATTCTTCCTTAGTTTTTTTTACTGGATAATACTCATTTTGAGCTATTTCTCCATTATGACACATAATTGCATCAAGAGTTTGTAATGTAATATTTTTTCCATTACCATAATTTTCAATAAACATCAATAATCTAACACTATGAACATTATGATTAAAATAACCTTCATTTGCTTTTAAACTAATTTCATTTAATATAGACTCACCAACATGTCCAAAGGGAGTATGTCCTAAGTCATGTCCTAATGCTGCTGCTTCTATTAAATCTTCATTTAATCCTAAAGCTCTTCCTATTGTTCTCGCTATTTTGCTTACATATTGCACATGTATCATTCTTTTAGTTAAATGATCATTTTCCTTAAAAGAAAAAACTTGAGTTTTATCACTATATCTTGTAAATGCTAAACTATAAATAATTCTATCAATATCTCTAAAAAAAGGTGTTCTAAAATCACTATTTGTTTCTTTTAAATATAATGCATCATCATCTTTTGTTGCCCATTTACATAAATATTTATTATGATTTAACATATTTTCATACATATTTATCACCCTATATAATCATAACAATTATTGAAATAAATGTCTATTTTTGATTGTATATTTTTACCATATCATTTAATAAAACTACAATGTTTACATAATTCTTCCACTTTTTTATTGTTTTTAAATCCATTCAACATATTTTGATATTTTGATGTATTAATAATATCATTAATGTTATCTACAAAAATATTTCCTAATTTAATTATTCCCAATGTATCTAAACAACATGGAATAATTGTTCCATCTGCTAAAATACCTATTTGATTTTTTAAAGCATAACATTTTCCTTTATCACTGTAATAATTATTATTTAAACTTGGCCATATAAATTCATCATCAAAGTCAATAAAAACATTTTTTTCTAATTTCATATTACCATTTATTTTGACATTATATTTTTTCTCTAATATTTTTACTATTTCATCTTTATATTTAGAATTTACCCATAAACGATATGAAATATAAGTTGTAGTTTTTAATTTATCTACAGCTAAAAATATATCATTTAAATAATTAATTAAACTTTTTTTATATTTATCATTGTAACTATGTAATGAAATATTTAATTGGCGAATATTTTTATTGTTTTTAATATTATTTATTAAATAACCATTTGTAGTTATATTTACATAATAATTATTTTCTAATGCTAAATTTATAAAATCATTTATTAATGGATGAATTAATGGTTCACCTAAAACGTGAAAATATAAATATTTTGTATAACCCTGTAACTTATCTAAAATTATTTGAAATTCATCTTTACTCATAAATTTATTAGGTCT
>CASFPB010000040.1 GCA_949296605.1 uncultured bacterium | reverse complement strand
TTTAATCAATATCATCCACCTTATTTTTTCTCTTTGATGGACCTTTTAGGTCAATTTTATATGATGTGGTATTAAGTCTATCCATTATGGCGTCAGCCAATGTAGGATCAAAGAAGATATCATACCAATTTACAAATGGTAACTGCGATATAATCATACAGGATTTTAAAGAATATCTATCCTCAATTAATTCTAAGAAATCTCTGGTCTCGGCCGCAGTCATTTTTACTAAACCAAAATCATCTAAAATAAGTAAATCAACTTTCTTATATTTACTCATTAATTTGTTATACGAACCATCTGTTTTAGAAATGTTTATGTCCATTAATAATCTTGGTACTCTTATATAAGCAACTTTATAATGAAGTAAACAAGCCCTATAACCTAAGCTAGAAGCTAAATAAGTTTTTCCTGTACCAGTAGCTCCAGAAATTATTACATTTTTATATTTACTTACCCAAGTACAAGACGCTAAATCTAAGACTACATCTCTCTTTAAATTTCTTTCTGGTTCGTAATCAATTGTAGAAATATCTGGTTTAATTTTAAAGTTGGCTTGTTTAACTAATAAAGCCGCTTTTTTATTAGCACGTGATGTCATTTCATAGTCTAATAAAATACTTAATTTTTGATCAAAATCAAGAGCTAAAAAATCTGGTGATGAAGAAAAGTCTTGATAATAATTAGCCATACTTGGTAATTTTAATTCTTTTAGCTTTTTAACATTTTCAATATTCATAGTAAACTCCTATTTATAATAATTTTTACCCCTAATATTATTGTTTATAATTGGGATTTCATCATTAGACGAAGGAGCTTTTAGAAGTCTTTTAAATATTTCATTACAAGTATGGAAAGAATATGTCTGGTTTTCGTTGCATAGTGTTATTGCGTCAATTAATATTTTTTTATTAGATCTAGCAAGATTCATTAACCCCAAACAAGCACGATATCTAATCTCTTCAACTATTACGCCATTAAATAATCCGCAAACAAATAAATAAACATCATTTGATACTGTTTTAGCCCAAGTTTTAAAATAAGTTTGATTGTATTTATTATAAGTTTGGTGGTTTTTTGGCATATGTTCATTTATGGTAGTATAACTATTCTTATATGAACGCTGATGGGTATAAATTCTCGTGTTATTATGCCATATTTCTATAGTTAAAGCTCTAGCATGAACTTCAACTTTTTGACCTATTAATTGATACGGAACACTATAATATTTCTTATCATATTCAATGTGATAATCAATATTTACTTTACACATAACAATATCAAATAATTCATAATTTTTACTTGGCAATGGTAGTAAAGCTGGTTTATCTTCATTATCAAAAACTGATTGTCTAGAACCTTCTTTCTTTTGAAATGGCTTATTAACAAATTCTTTTAATAATGACCTAATAACTTTGTTTATTTCAGCAATAGAGTGTAAATTCATATTACGCATTTTAAGCAATATATATCTTTCAACAACATCAAATACACTTTTTTCAACATTTGGCTTATCCTTAGGAGTTCTGACACGTGCTGGTATACTAACAGCTCCATAATAAGTTACAATTTCATTAAATGTTGGATTGAATATTGGTTCATATTTAGAAGCCTTAATTACCGCCCCTTTGTCGTTATCAGGTACAAAAATTTTGGGTACACCACCATAATATTGTAGAGCATTAATAATTCCTTGATTAAAACTTATAGCTTTTTGATTAGGAAAAGCTTCAACATAAGGATAGCCACTCCTACCAAGTGTAGTAACAAATAAACAAGCCTTACATTTATTCCCAAAATTATCAATATATTGATATTTGTCTCCGACCCAATCGATTTCCATACGCTCGCCAGATTTTCTTTCAACATGCATACTAATCTTTCTAGTTTTGATATAGTCTCTATATCTTTCACAAAACTGAGTGTATTTCAAGCCGTTAGGATTTTCTTTAAGATATTCTTCGTGTAAAATCATCATAGTCATATGCTTATTAGTCTTTAGTTCTTTATCAATATATTCTAAATCAGGTTCAGGAATATCTCTATACGGATTACTATTAGGATATATTAGTTTAATTAATTTATCATCTGGCATATTAACTATTGTCTTATAATCAAGATTATTTACACTAACCATCTTTAAAACATTACTAACAGAGTCTCTACTTTTACCCACTGATTTAGCTATTTCTCTTTGAGAAAAATTCATTTCATACTTTAATCTTACGATTTCTCTAATAAAATTCATTTCTAAACTCCTCGCCATATTAACACCTCATTCTAGAATTATAATTCTAGTTTAAAGTGCTTATTTTATATGTCAATAAAGTTTAGAAATAGTGGCCTACAATTGCCGAGATGGTTGGCCTACAATCGCCGAGATGGGTGGCCTACAATCGCCGAAATACACA
>CASFPB010000039.1 GCA_949296605.1 uncultured bacterium | reverse complement strand
TTATAAAGATTTTAAAAAAATTTTTAACATTATAAAATAAGTCTCACATTACGCATTTTTTTACAACAAAAAAATCTCTTTAAACCCTTATAAACAAAGGGGTTGAGAGATTTTGTCTTTATAAAACTGTCAAAGTCGGGAGTATATCATTGTTATTTGGGGTTTGCAATAATATTTTTTTACTGATTTTACTAAAATAATTTTAATTTATTTAATGGCCAAATACGTAAAGATATTTTACCATTTATGTCTTCTTTCTTTATTAATCCTATTTCCCTACTATCTAACGAATTTTCTCTATTATCTCCTAAAACTAAATACATGTCTTCTGGTATTTTACTATATCCTAAATCTGCCAACGAAAAATCATCATAATTTAAATCATTAGCTAAATATTCTTCCTCATAAATTTTATCATTTATGTATAATTGATTATTCACTATTTTTACTGTTTCTCCTGGTAATCCTATAATTCTTTTAATTAAATATTTCGTATCTTCATAATCTAGTGAAACAATATCTCCTCTTTTTATATCAAAAAATCTATATTGAAATTTATTTAATATTAAAACCTCTTCGTCTTTTAATGTTGGACTCATTGAACTTCCAACAACTTGAGTTACTGATACAACATATAGCATTAGAAATAATATTATTATTATTACAATTATTAATTTTAATGAATCAATTATTAATTCACGAATACTTAACCAATCCATAAGTAATCACCTATCCACTATTTTTTATTATATAATAATCAAATTACTTCATCAATATTTTTTATCGTCTTTATATGTAAATTAAAAGCATTGCTTTCATTTTACAACAATGCTTTTTTATTCTTCAATCATATTTACTTTTATTTGACCACTAAATTTTTTACCTTGATCATAATTTTGTTCTTCACCAGTTCCATGAAGTGTTAATCTAACTGTATATTCTTGAGTTGTATTTGGAGCTATAGCAATACGATTAGCAAAAGTTGTTGTTTCCCAAGGAACAGTTTTCCAATCCGCGTTATACCCATTCTCACTGCTTACTACAGTATACCAAAAATTAGTGCTTTCATATGTGTTTTCAAATACTTCCCAACTAATATTATAATATAAAACATTATTTGTAGTATTATGAACTGTAAATTTAAGCTCTGGTATTTTAGTTGTAACTCCATCCCAAGTTTGGTCATCTGGATAAATATCTTCTGCATTTATTTTATCTTGGCTTTCAAATATTACTATTAAATTAGCTGCATTTATATCGATACCACCATTTCCTTCACTGGATGTTCCACCACCATTTCCTCCAATATTTATAGTGGTACAATTTTTATCACAAATGTTGTCTTTATTTTCATCACAGTTTATATCACAAACTCCATCTCCATTTGTATCTAAGTCTAAATCTTTAATTCCATCACCATCTATATCTCTATCTAAATCAATTATGCCATCACCATCATAATCAATATTTAAATCTGGCCATCCATCATTGTTTGTATCACAATTTATATCACAGACTTCATCATCATTTAAATCTTGGTTAATTGGGTTAAAAATTGTATTGTCATCTTTTAAAACGTTAAATGTGGCTTTTCTACTATTATGATAATCTATATTACGATCTGGTTTATTATCTTTATTAGTGTCACAATTTATATCACATATTCCATCATTATCAAGATCAATATTTAAGTCTGGTATTCCATCTCCATCTAAGTCAATATTCATTTGCATCTTTCCTAAATATTGTATTCCGGTATATGTTGCAAAGCCTCCAATTATAAGAAATGTTAGAGCAAAGAGAATAAATAATCCTGCATTACTGTGCTTAGAAAAGCTAAAAATAAGTTTGCTTCCATTTTTTTCAACTTTTAATCTTTCTGGTAAATATATTTCGTTATCTTGAACATCAAAACAAATATTTAGTACTTTTTCAATATGCCTATTAGTTATTTTTATTTTTTCTTCATACATTTTGTTTAAAGTATTTTTTATTTTTTCATCTTGTTTTTTGGCATCTAAAAGCATAAACTCTTTTAAATCTATTATTTCTCTTTTGTTTGTTTTTTTTGCTATTTTATCCTCTTTTTTTGCCATATATATCCCTCACTATTTTAATAATGCATATGCTTTTTTGGCTTTTTTATCAAAATCATCAATAAAATCTTGAAAACATTTTTTAATATTGTTTTCAATTTTTTCTTTTCTTTTACTCGCTTCTTTAAATTCTTTTGTAATTATTTTTTTAAATTCCTTTTCATCAATTTCTCCAGTAAATACAAAGTCATTTACTAATTTACTAATTATCGCTTCATTATATGAAGTTTCCTCTTCTTTTTTATTTGGTGTTAATGCATCGGCGTTAATGTAAAAAGCAAAATCAAATTTATTTTTTACGCCATTATCTTTACTTTCTACATCTTCATTAACTACTGAACTCATTGGTTTTATATTATTTTTTTCTAAGTATTCCCATAATTCTAAAGCTTTTATAAAATTAGGTTCTTTTAATATTACATTTGTTTTTCTAATTGGGCTTCTTACTGGGCTACTCTCTTTTAAACCTTTAATAAATGTGCTTCCCCTAAACGCTCCGATAACATCCCTTATATGTGCAATTCTTTCTTCAAGAGAATGACCATCTTTCGATGCATCCACTTCATCTTCGAAATTGCTTTCAATATTTAAATTAATTTTATAACTTGATTTTTTATCTTTTTGTTCTGCTTCATATGTTACAACATTTTTAATTTTAGCAAACGATCTTTGGTTTGATTCACTTAACTTATTTTGAACGAATGTATATAAATTATCAACTAATGATTTTATAAATCTATTTTCATATAAATCAATAGTTTCTTCACGATATACATTTAATAATTTTAAAGGAATTACTGTTCCATCATCATGAATTTCTTGAATTAAATTTGTATTTTGTGCCAAATGCCTAATTGATTCTTCAGTTACAACTTTGGCTTTTTCTATTGGAACAATATTTTCTTCTTGAACTATAAATCTTCGTGGATTTCGAATTATATTATCTAAATATGGAATGCTTTCTTCTACCATATCTATCCATGATGTATCACTTACTTGCTTTTGAGTATGATTTTTTATTGTTATATCAGATTTTGTAGTTTCTAAAAACTTTGTTATTTTTTCTTCTTTTAATTCATTAATATAATCTACTATATCCATTATATCACCTAAATTGTTTTCTTAAGTCTTAATAAATAAGCTTTACATTCTGGAGTTTTATCTTTACCAAATAATTTTTCCAAATAATTAATCAAACCATCTATTTCATCTTTTATGTATGCTAAATTTAATTGTTCAAATTTTCTTAATATTTTATGTGCTATTAAATAGTCTAATCCTAAAACTTCATCTCCACCACAAGCAACAAATGCTGGAACAAATTCTCTTAGTTGTTTTACTATTCTATTACCAAATGCTAAACGGAAATGGTCTATTACATATCTATCAAGTTGAGCAACTTTTTCAAGTGTTTCATCAGTTACTGGATGTTCTTTGCTAGCATCTTTTAAAAGTTTATCAAAGTATTTATAGCTTAGTTTCAATGCTTCTGTATCCGGTGCTTCAAATTCTTCACATTTATCATCGATTGCTATTGGCATTGCTCTATCATAAACTTTATCAGTTATCATAAATGTAGAGTCATCGTTATTAATTGTTCCGATATACCACATATTTTCAGGTATTTTAAGTTTTCCTTCATCTAATTTTTCAGGATCGTCTGGCCATACATTAGGAACCAATTCTATTACCCAGTCCTTTTTATTTGGAAGTTCTAGGATAGATAGCATTTCAGCAAAATAATATTCAACACGAGATATATTCATTTCGTCTAATAAAGTTATATAAACTTCATCAGTATATTGTGCTTCATACATTTTTTCAAGTATTTCAGTTTCATTAAATTTTTTGGTAAATTCATTAAAATATCCAAATATTTCAGTTGAGTCTCTCCATGATGGCTGAACACTTGCTACAGTTGTTTCATTTTCAACAAATGATCCAAATGCATAAGCAAGGGAAGTTTTACCTGTTCCAGATATACCTTCTAATATTATTAATTTGTTTGAAGCAAATGATGCTATAAATAAACGAATTAAATGAATGTCATAATATAATTTTAATTTTGATGCAGAATAATTTCTAAATATTTCACATAATTGTGCTAATGTAAAATCATTATGTATCTCTTCTGGAGTGTATTCCTTAAATTTATTATCAACATTGCTTAATTTAAAGAATCTACTTTCACCTTCTTTTAATTCTCCTTTTATATTACCGTTTTCATCATATTCTATTTCACCATCTTCATTAGTTAATTCAGCTATCTTAGCATTTTGTTTTTTTAGTTTTAATACTTCATTATTAAGTATTTCTATTTCATCAACTAATTGGTCTTCTTTTTTAACATTTCTTCTATATCTTATATATGTCTTAATTGCTCGATAAATAAAAAATATTATTATTGCTATAATTGCTAATAGTAATAAAATAGTTAAAATCATTATTACTAAGCCTACACCTTTTAAATCACTTTTATAATCGTTTATTACAGTAATATAATTTACTATATTAAACATTTGTCCTAGACCACTCGCAATGGCTTTTAATATCGTCAATAAACCTTCAAAAAAAGGTTCCATAAATTTTGTAAAAAATTCTCCGTATACACTCATCTTTATTCCTCCATATTCTTTGTTACAAATTTAATTCCATTTTTTTCCCACAACATTTTATTGTCTTCATTATTAGTTAAAAATGCATTATTTGTTATAATTTCTAAATCATAAGTAAATATGCCATCTTTAACATGGTCAGTTCCAGTATACTCATAAATTACAGGTATTTTAAGTTTTTCTAGTTCTTTAATTCCATCTGCATAATCTAGTTCTTTTTCAAATGGTATTATAACTTTTATATATTTTTTTAATATTTCATTGTCAAAAACTTTAAATAAATTATTCCTTTTATTTAATAAATCATTCATCTTTATTAAATATATTTTCATTTTTCTATTACTTATTAGTTCTTTTAACAAATCTATACTTAATAAATTAAATGATATATTTAATAATTTTGGCAAGTAATTTTTCTTTACTTTACTTACCATGTTTTTGTCAAAGTTTTCTAGACCATTAACATGATATTGAAAATTTACTAAATAGTAACTTGGAGTTATTGTGTATGGAATATATATATTTTTATAGTTATTATCACTAAATAATTCAAATGCTTTAATATCTTCTTTGTTGTTTTTTCTTATTAAGTCAAATAAATCATTTATACGTATGCGATCATTTACATACACTTTTAATATTTGTATTTTTTGAAAATATTGTAATAAATATTTAAATTTGTTTTTGGTATCTGTTACGTTTCCATCAATTACATTTGTTGATATATCTAAATAAATTGCTGTACATAATATTATAGTTAATAAAAACACTTCATTTTTTTGATTTTTTAAAGAATCTGATTCATTTTTACTTTTAAATGATTCTAATAATACTTTTAATATCAAGTTTACATTATCATTACAAAATTCTATAGGATTATTACGATGATTATTATTGTCAAAATAATATTCCTTTGCATATAAACCAATAATATCTTTGCATTTTATTACAAATTCACTTTTGTTATTCCACATTTTATTATCTTGTAATGTTATGATTGATTCTAGTATCTTGGCATAATCTAAAATATCTTTTTGTTTTTTTTCTACGTATTTATCGATAACACTTAAACCCACTTTTATGTCACCTAACCTATCTTAATAAATTATATCAAACAAAAATTGATATTGCAATATTAGAAATTAGGATTTTTATATTATAGGGTTTCATTATTATGTGTAAATTTTGTGACAAAAATTATTGCTTATTTATTTAAAATTTTGTAATATTAATCTAGAAAGAAGGTATGTTATGGCAGGTAATTTTGGCAATGTTGATAATTTTGATTTTTCGTCAATTGTAAATGCACATAGTGATGAAGTAAGACAATATAATGAAGCTGCTTATCAAAGAAGTGTTAGAGTATCTAAGCAAGAATATGATAAAAAGAAAGCTAAATGCAAGAGTAATTTTAAAAATAGAGCCATTACCACTATTTTAGCTGTTGCGCTTGCAGCTGGTGTTACTATTGACGGTGTTAAAACTGTTAAAAATTTTAATAATTCAACTGAAATTATGCAAGTATTAGGTAACACAGTTACTGGAAATAAGGTGTTTACGGGTGGATATGATGCTAATAACCAACGTGAATGGTATTTAAACACCGATGAAATTGCAGAGGATATTTTAAACCAAAATAGACAATACGATATTGATACGCGGATATATGGTTGCTATGTAGCATTAGATGAATTTAACAAAGATATTCATATGCAACGTATTTATGATGATATGAAAGATATTGTAGCAGCTAGTCCAGATAAATATGATGAATCTGAAAAATATGCTTGTAGCTTTGATTCTTTTAAAGATTATATTTCTTCTAAAGGTTTGACAATTGAAGAATTTTTATCAAAAATGAAGTCCATTGTCAGTAAGTATGCTGATGAAAGTATTGCTCAAAAAGATATTTCATCAATGCTTAATGATTTAAATGAAGATACAGGAAGAGGAGAATCTAGATAATGGATACAATTGAGACAATTACCTTAGATGATGGTATAACCTATGCTGTAGTTGATGAAAAAGTATATAATGGAATAAAATATGTTTATTTAGTTGATAGAAATAACGAATTAAATTTTTGTATTAGAAAAATAGAAATTGAAAATGGCAAAGAATATATAATTAACTTGGACGATAGAAAAGAATTTGAACTTGCTTTAAATATTCTTGCAAATTAAAATCACGACAATTAAATCGTGATTTTTCTTATTCTAACTGAGCACTTAGTGTCATTGTATTTAAATCTATTAGTGTATTTGGAGGAATACTTTGGCTTTTAACATACCCGTAACCACTATATTCAAATTTTAAACCAATTAAATTACAATATGTTTTTACATCATTTAAGCTCCAATTTGTCATATCTGGCATAGTTATTTCATCACCATTTGTTAATAAAAATAATTTATTTCCATAAAGGATTTCTGTATTTTTTAAAGGATATTGATCAATTATATATTTTCCGTTTCCAATTACATTTATAGATATGTTTTTATTTTCTAAAAGAGTAACTACATTGCTAACCTCTTTACTTATATAATTTTCTAATTTAATAACTTTGCTTAAATCGTTCTTACTTGTTGTTTCTGTTAATTTTGCATATTTTGCTATTTCTTCAATAGCTGTAGTTATTACTTTAGCAAATTGACTACTACGTCCTTCTACTTTTCTAGCTACTGCATATACTATATATTTAGGCTTATCCTCAGGAAATATACCAGCAAATGATTTTATTGTATCGTATTCACCAGTTAAATATCCTCCATTAGGTGATGCTATTTGAGCTGTTCCTGTTTTTCCCATTAAACTTAAACCATCTATTTTCCAAGCTGATGTAAGCCCTTCGTAAACTACCTTATGCATTAATTCATGCATTTCTTCAACTGTTTTACTACTATATACAGTATTTACAACAGTTCTTTTACCTTCATAAATAACTTTCCCATTACTATCTACTATTTTATCAACTATATATGGTTTAATAACATTTCCATCATTAGTCATACTAGTTAATGCTTGAAGCATTTGAATAGCTGTTACACTTACTCCTTGACCAAATGATGAATTGGCTAGTTCTGATTTATAGATAACATCCATATCCCCTGTTACTTCATTGGATAACTCAATTCCAGTTTTTTTGCCAAACCCTAGTGCATCATAATAATCTGGTAACTTCATTTTTCCATTTTCTAATAATCTAAATGCTAGAGTTGTTGCTGCAACATTTGATGAATAAGCAAAACCTGTATCAAAACTGATTTCGCCCCAAGTTTTATCTGAATCTCCAATAATAGTTTCTGAATCTACTTGAATAGTTCCTGATTTATAAATTTCATCACCATCATATAATCCTTCCTCGATAGCTGATGCAAATGAAAATATTTTCATAACCGATCCTGGTTCGTATTGATAACTTACTAATGGATTCATATAACTTTTTATAGTATTTGTATCATTTGGATTAAAACTTGGGCTTGTTGCACTTGCTACTATTGCTCCAGTATTTGCATCCATTACTGTAAATATTGCCCAATCTGTATTATATTCTTTTTCATAAGTTTCAACTGCTTTTTCCGCAATAAGCTGTATGCTTGAATCTAATGTAAGATAAATATCTGCACCGTCTTCAGCTAAGACTGTATCCTCAGGTGTATTTGGAATTTTATAATTACTCGAAGTATATTTTAAATATTTTGTATAACCATCAGTTCCTGATAATAAATCGTCATAATAACCTTCTATTCCTAATTCTCCGACTAATTTTCCTTCTTCATTTTCTTTTGCATATCCAATTATGTAAGAAGCAAAACTTGAATTACTATAATATCTTTTTTTAGAATCACTTATAAAGTCTATTCCTGGTAAATCTAATTTTTCAATAGCGCTTTTTAATACTTCTGTTATTCCTCTTCCACCTGGTCCGAGTTCAACTTGGTAAGCATCTTTATTTAAAAGTTCTAGAATTCTTTCTTCAGTCATATTTAAAAGCGGAGCTAATTCTTTGGCAGTTTTTTCTTTATCAACTACATGTCTTGGATTTTCAAGGTCTGTTGTTCTTGATTCACTTAAATAAGCTATTACTGTATAGGCATTAACTGTAGTTGCTAATTCATCTCCATTAGCATCAAAAATACTACCTCTATTGGAATAAAGAGTTTTTGTTACAGTAGATATTGATGCAGATTTATCTTGAAGATTTATTCCATCAACTTCTTTACTTAAAACTACATATGAAACTTTAATAATTGCACACACAAATAAAAGAGCAACTATTAAAATAATTCCTTTAGATATTTTAACTGTTACTCTTTTTTTCATCTTTTACCCCTATTCTGCTGATATTATTTTTATGTTGCCATTAACATATGACAAGCCATATTCTTCAGCTATTTTTTGTATATTTTCTAAACTTGCTAATTCATCTACTTGCATAGTTAAACTTTGATTAACTAATTTTTGACTTTCTATGTTATTTTTTAGCTTTTCAACTTCATTATTAGTTTCACTTAATAATGAACTTGTATATACATTAAACATTGGTATAGCTAGTAATAACATTACTATTAAGCCATACATAAATTTTTCACCTTTAAGTAATTTTAATTTTTTTGTTTTTTTACTAGCCACAATATCATATCCTTTCTACTATTCTAAGTTTTGCACTAGCACTTCTAGTATTTTCTTTTATTTCATCCTCACTAGGAAGTATCGGCTTTTTATTTATTATTTTTATTAGTGGTTTGTATGCATCTGGAATATCTTTTAATCCTTTTACCATTTCATCAACTTCGCTATATTTTTTAAATACGTTTTTTACTATTCTATCTTCTAGGGAATGAAATGTTATGACGCATAGTCTTCCACCCTTTTTTAATAATTTAATCGCATCTGGCAAAACATTTTCTAACACTTTTAATTCGTTATTTACTTCGATTCTTAATGCTTGAAATATTTTTCTTTCTGGATGGTTTTTATAAAAATAATTAGCTCCTACGCCTTCTTTAATTACTGACACTAAATCTAATGTTGTATTTATTTGTTCTTTTTTAGAAACTATTTTTCTTGCTATTACTTTACTTAATTTTTCTTCTCCATATTGAAAAAATATTTTAGTTAACTCTTCTTCAGAATATCGATCAATTATGTCTTTTGCACTTATTCCTTCATTACTCATTCGCATGTCTAATGGACCATTATGCATAAAGGAAAATCCTCTTTTTTCATCATCTATTTGAGGTGAAGAGAATCCTAAATCAAAAATTATTCCATCAACTTCTTGAACGTTACTATCATTTAACAATTTTTTCATATTTACAAAATTAGATTTAAATATTTTAAAACTGTCACTAATTTTTTTTAATTCTTCATTTGAGTAATTAACTGCATTTTCATCTTGGTCAAAGCCATATAGATAACCATTTTTTATTTTTTTTAATATTTCTTTTGAATCTCCGGCATAACCAATAGTTGCATCAACATAAATACCATTATCTTTAATATTTAATCCTGCAATTAATTCATTTTTTAATACACTATAATGTAACATGATTACTCCTCAAATAAATGTTCTGCTATTTCTTCAAGTTGTTCAGAATTTTCATTCATAAAGTTGTTAAATGCGTCCTCACTCCAAATTTCAAGTCGGTCATTCACGCCGATTATTACACATTCTTTTTTCAAACCGGCGTAACTAACCAATGGGGAGGTAATGTTAATTCGACCATTCTTATCGAACTCACAAACAGTAGCACCAGAAAAGAAGGACCTAGTAAATGTTCGGGCATCTTTTTTAGTGAAAGGTAGAGTATTTAATTTGCTAACTAATTTTTCCCATTCGCTAGTTGAATATACATATAAACATTTTTCAATTCCTCTAGCAATTACAAATGTATCTCCAAGTTCTTCTCGATATTTTGTAGGAATAACTAATCGGCCTTTATCATCAATATTATGATGATATTCACCCAATAACATTTTATCCCCCACTTTCTCCCACAGTTTACCACTGTCTATTATCATACTACCAAAAAACTAAAAAAAAGTAAATATTCAATATTTACTTTTATTATAATTTACATATTTTTACATCAATTTGTTGTATTTCTAGCTCCTTTATATTTTTTATTTACCTATTTTAAGTATAGAATAAGTATTTATTTTGTAAATATCATTAATTTTCTCTTAATTTCTAACTTATCCTATATGGATTGTTTTTAGTCCCATTTCCCTCAACATACAAGATATTAGGCTTTAGATAAAAGGCAGGTCTAACTGAATATATATGATTTGCAGGATAGTTGGCTAAATAACCATAAGCTTCCAAATAAAATACTCGATAAGAATCAAGTGAATTGGATGCTATTGTCCATTCACATAATCCCATATATAACCAATTATTATCTCTTATTGTTAACGAAGCATATGAACCTAATTTTGTTGCCCATGCATCGGGATATGCTCCGTATCCATAATCACTAACATACATTAATCCTATTTTTGTAGAATTATCATTTGCATTTTCTGGTCCATACGTTGTTGGATTGCTTCCAAAGCCACTATTATTTCTTTCTCCAATATAAAAGCCTTTTGCTGTATTGCTCAGTGATTCCATTCCTCCTAAATTCCATGTTGTATCTTCTATCATAGAATTCCATGAATTTCCTAAATAATTTATATAATTTGTATTTAAATTTATTTTATTTAATTCGCTTGTTGCCCAATTATTTGATCCATATGTGCTTACGCTTGTATCATAATTCCATCTATATCCCGCTATTGTGCTTATAACCATACTTCCTTTATAATATGAACCATCACTATCATAATTTCCAGCATAATCTCTTCCATCAGTTCCAAGCGTATCACCTGTTGTATAATCTGCTTTTATTAGTTTAACATTGTATTCTCCATCACTATTATCATCAAATACACCGATTATGCGATACAAATGTTCATTTGGGCAAGTTTCTGCATCACTTCCAAAACACACATAATTATTAGGGTCTGCTCCGCTATAACGATACGAGTTATCGCCGGCTTCTTGGTCTGCATTTGTATAACTTCCTATTCCATCGTGATAATATAATCCATTTTCTCCATCAGCAGTATAAATATTATTAATTATATGCTCAGCAAAGGTTAATGGCTTAATATCAAAATATACATAACATCTATCACTTGTATTAGACTCCATTATTACTTTATTTGTCTCACTATTCCAAGAAAGAGTTCCTCCATTTTCACATCCGGATAATCTTTCATTAAAAATATATCCTTCCTGCGGCCATGAAGTATTAGTAGTAGTTTGGTATTCTCCACTGCCGGCTTCAGTTTCATACATCATAGTAATTGCATTTGAATTTATTATATAATTTGAATTTGTATTATTATGTAATATTTCTTTCTCATCATTTTTTGTAGGTATTAAAAATGCCAATATTGCTAATATTAAAATTAGGAAATTAATTATAATAATTTCTTTTTTATGTTTTAACTTCTTCACTACTTCCTCCACGACATATTATGTCTATGTTAATTATAGCTATCGTGACATTTTGTGTCAATATAAATATGTCATTTTATGTCGTGGTTAGAAAAATAAAATTATGACATTATTTGTCTAGGTGATTATAAATGATAAGAGAATATCGAATAAAAAATAATATAACCCAAGAAGAATTAGCAGAAAAACTTAATATAAGTCCTAGACAAGTTCAAAGAATTGAAGCTAAACAAAGTAGACCTAGTATAAAAACATTAAAAGAAATTATTAAAATATTAAATATTTCTGATGATGATATCGTAAAACTTATTAAAGAAATATAAAAAAGAAGCCTTAAAAACGACTTCTTTTAATTTATTTTTAATTTTTCTATTTGTTTATTAAAGTCTACATTATTACATACAAATGAGCCAGAAACTACTCCGTCTGCTTTACTAACTAATTTTATTGTTTCATCATTAATTCCACCATCAATGTATATTTCAAATTCATTTTTATTTTTATATTTTAAAAGCTCATCTAATCTTTTGGCCGTTTCTTTTAAAAATTTTTGTCCTCCCTTACCAGGATAAACACTCATTAATAAAACTCTGTCAATAAAAGGATAGTAATCATTGTATTTATCTATTTCTTCATTTGGATTTATTACAATTCCTGTCTTAATATTATGACTCTTTATTTCTTTTAATATTTGATATGGATTATCCTCAGTATCTGGATGAATATAAATACATATTGGGTTTAACTTAAATAATTCATTAAAATATTTTGATGGTTTATCACACATTAAATGAATATCTATTGGCTTTTTAATATTTTCAAATAATAAAAATAAATTACTAATATTTAAATTATTATTTTCAACATATATTCCATCCATTAAATCAACATGTATTCCATCTGCTATCGATTCATCTATTTTTTTTATTGTTTCTTTTTTTTCATATAAACTACTTATATAACTTACTACTATTTTCATTTATCTCCTTTAAAAATCTGACATAATTTGTATATCTTGATGGTAAAATTTGAAATTTACTTAAAGCTTCAATTACACCACAATTTTTTTCTTTTGTATGAGTGCAATCTTTAAATGCACATTTATATTCATTAAATTCATTAAACGCATTTTTTAATTCATCTATGGTTAAATCATTTAAATCTAATGCACTAAATCCAGGTGTATCAACAAAATATGTTTTTCCTATTTTGTATAATTCTGTATGTCTGGTTGTATGAACTCCTCTATTTAAAGCTTCACTAATTGGTTTCGTTTCAAGATTTAATTTTTTATCTAATTTATTTAATAAAGTTGATTTACCAGCTCCAGTTTGACCTGTTAATACTACCACTTTATTTTTTAATATTCGTTTTATATTAAAAATTTGTTTATTCGAAAATATTTTTATACCTAGCTTTTTATAATAATTAAAAAACTTTTTAATCTCTTTTAATTCATTTTTATTTAATAAATCAAGTTTAGTTAATATAATTATAGGTTCTATATTTTTAGATTTTA
The DNA here is from genome assembly GCA_949296605.1 of uncultured bacterium. Lineage (GTDB taxonomy): Bacteria > Bacillota_I > Bacilli_A > RF39 > UBA660 > Onthocola_B. The sequence goes on along the minus strand of CASFPB010000039.1, from coordinate 79,465 downwards.
TAATAGTTATTTGTTTATCTAATAATGTATAAGATAAATCTGGTTTTTTAATGCTTGTTACTATTAATGCTATATCTACATTAGCAACTACTGGTCTATCTAACTTGTTTACCCTTTCATATATTTTATCAATGGTTAATGTATCTATATTTATTTCTACTTTATCACCAACAACAGGGGAAAGTTTAATATTTCTAAACTTTCCCCTAGCATTACACTCGTATTTTTCCCCATTTATCTCAACAGTATATAAATTACTTATTTGCTTTGTAATACGTCCTATCACTATTCTAATCCTCCAGAATCATCTGGTGTGTCAATTTCTCCTGTTGGTTCTTTTGCTACGGTTATTGTTAATTTAGCTCCTCTAACAACAGTAGTTCCAGCACTTCTACTTTGCTTTATTATGGTGCCAGATTCATATTCATTAGTTTCTAAATATTCAATTGTTAAATTAATTTCGTAATCTTCTGCAAATTCTTCAACTTCAGCTATACTGTATTCATCTAATACAAAGTCTGGATATTTATTATCAAGTTTTGGAATGTATAATGTAATAGAATCTCCTTCTGATAATTTTGTTCCCGCTTCAACCGATTGTTCAATAATTATTCCCTCTTCATAATCATTTGGATCATCTTCTTCAGGTATTTCTTTACTTTCTACATATACATTTATATTTAATGCCTCTAATTTTCCTCTAACTTCATTATAATTTTTTCCAACATAGTCTTCAATTTCAATGGTAATATCTCCAAGTGATACATAAAGAGTTATTTCTGTTCCTTCTTTTCTTTTTGAACCTGCTGCTGGAGATGTTCTGGTTACACTACCTTCTGGTATTGTGTCGCTAGCTTCTTCTCGTTGTTCATCTAATACAATAAATCCTGCATCTTGCAATGCTTTGATAGCATCTGTAACATTATATCCAGAAACATCCGGTATTTCTGTTTGTTTTGATTTAGTAATATAAGGAATTAAAACAAAAATTGTTGTAATTATAACAACTAGTCCTACAAAAATGCTAGCAAGAATTATTAATACTTTATTTTGGGACTCATCAGTATTTTTACTTTGTTTCTTTGCTATAGTTTCATCCTCCTTTGGTTCTTTTTTTGGTTGTTTTTTTTCTTTATTTTCTGTTTGTTTTACTGTTTTTAATAATTTTGTATCATCGTAATCATGTTCTGGATATTTAAACGTAATTTTTAATTCATTTGCTCTAGATTCATCTAAGCATGTTTTTAAGTCTTCATGCATTTCTCTAGCATCTGCATATCTATTTTTAGGGTTTTTAGCAGTCGCTTTTAAAATTATATTTTCAACACTCTGTGGAATTTCTGGGAGTTCATCTTTTATACTTGGCATTGGTTCTTTTAAATGTTTAAGGGCAATTTCAACTGCATTATCTCCCTTAAAGGGAAGTTTTCCCGTTAAAAGTTCATACATAAGTATCCCAATAGAATATATATCGCTTTGAAGAGTTGCCCCTTTACCGCTAGCTTGTTCTGGTGGTAAATAATGAACACTTCCCATCACAGAATTTGTCTGTGTTAATTGAGTAGCATTCATTGCAACAGCAATTCCAAAATCTGTTATTTTAATAAGTCCATTATCCAATATTAAAATATTTTGAGGTTTTATATCTCTATGTATTATATAAGCATCATGGGCAACACTTAAACCATTTGTTATTTGTAAAACTATATCAATGACTTCTGATACAGTTAATTTTCCACGCTTTTTTAATAAATTTTTTAAATGTTTTCCTTCGACATATTCCATTACTATATAATATTCGCCATTGTCTTCGCCTACATCATATACTTCTACAATATTGGGATTTGTTAGACTACTAGCAGATAATGCTTCTCTTTGAAAACGGCGAACAAATTTTTCGTCATTTGCTAAATCACCACGTAAAACTTTAACAGCAACATTTCTATCAAGGATTGTATCATATGCTAAATAAACATTAGCCATGCCACCTTCTCCAATTGATTTTATAATTTGGTATCGATCACTAATTTTTTGCCCCTTCATTATCATGCTATATCACCACTTTCTCGAACTAAATAAGCAATTGAAATATTATCAGTTCCCCCTCGTGCATTGCATTTTTTTATTAATTTTATTACTTTTTCTTCAACTGTTAAATTTTCTTCTAATAAAACTTTTTCTATTTGTTCATCATTAAGCATTCCAGTTAATCCATCACTGCATAATAATATTGCATTACTTTCATTATCTACTACAAAAATGTCTGGTTCTGCTTTTTCCGCTGCCCCCAATGCTTTCATTAATACATTTTTCTTTGGATGATTTTTTGCTTGTTCTTCGGTTAGATCACCAGCTTCTACTAACAAATTTACCAAAGTATGAGGTTTTGTAACTCTATGTAGTTTATTATTTTTCATAACATAGCCTAAAGAATCCCCTATGTTTGCAAAAATCAAATATTCTTTTGTTACTATTGCTGCTACCAAAGTTGTCCCTAAACCTTTAGAATTTTCATGAATTTCTCCATAATCTAATATTTCTTTATTTATTTCATTTATATTATCGCTTAACCAATTTACTGCATCAATTTTTGTCCCAATCGATGCGCTTTCTGTAAATCTTTTACCTAAATGAGCTACTGTTAGCGCACTTGCTACTTCACCTTTTCTGTGCCCTCCCATGCCATCAGCTACAACTAAAAGATATTCATTATTTATATTTTTTAATATTGTAACACTGTCTTCATTATGTTCTCTAACTTTCCCAGTATCTGTTAAATAAAAAGATTTCGTATTAATCACTCTCGCTTCTTAACTGTCCACATGCTGCTTTAATATTTCCGCCAAATTCACGGCGAACAGTTACATTGATATTCCTACTATTTAATATATTAAAAAACTTATCTATTCTTTCTTTGGAACTTTTTTTAAATCCAATATTTTTTGTTTCATTATATGGTATTAAATTTACATATACATTTAAGCCTTTTAACAAATTTGCTAAATTAATGGCATCATTTTCAGAGTCATTAATCATATTAAGCATAACATATTCTATAGTTACTCGTCTATTGGTTTTAGCAATATATTCTTTAATTGTATCTATTAATGCTTCTATATTATACACTTTGTTTACAGGCATTATTTTATTTCTAACTTCATCTGTTGCACCATGCAATGAAATTGCTAAATTTACTTGCAACTCTAAATTGCTAAATTCTTTTATTTTAGGTATTAATCCGCATGTTGAAACCGTTATGTGTCTTGCCCCTATTGCTAAACCTTTTGGATCATTTACTATTTTTATAAAATTAACTATGTTGTCGTAATTATCAAACGGCTCACCAATTCCCATCATAACTATACTATTTATTCTCTTATTTATATATTTTTGAATTATTAATATTTGTTCTACTATTTCATAAGTTTCTAAATTACGAACTTTTTTTAATCTTCCACTTTCACAAAATTTACAACCCATGTTACATCCAACTTGACTAGAAACACACACTGATAATCCATAATCATGTTCCATTAATACAGCTTCAATTTTTTCGCCATCTAACAATCTAAATAAAAATTTTTTTACATCTTTTCCTTCTAAAACTTGTTCTATTTTTATAAAATTAGTATTGAAATCTTCTTGCATTTTTTCAAGTACTTCTTTTTTTATATTAGAAAAATTAGCTATATTATATTCATTATGATTATATAACCACTCAAAAACTTGGGTAGCTTTAAATTTCTTTTCTCCCATTTTTATAAAATAATCTTCTAGCATTTCTTTTGTAAATCCAAATATATTATTCATTTTAAATCATCCTATAAATTTGTTTTTGTTATATTATTAATATTATAAAAATTTAGTTCGTATATCCATTCATCTACTGCTATTTCAATTTTCTCTATACTTTCTAAACTAGTAATTACTGATACCTTATAACCATCTTTATCATATGTAATTGTTCTCTTACTATCCTTTTTTTCTGTGCTATATAAGTATTCACTTAAATTATTAAATAATAATGAAATATCTAAATAATTACTATCTATATTTTCATATAAATTGTCTATATTCGTAACTTCATCCATATTTACTTGGTTAATTATTCCATCTATTATTTGATATTTTATTATTCCATCTTTTGTTTCTTTATACCCAGTATCTTCATTATCATTTTTTATTCCAGTAAATATTACTATTTCTCCATTGTTTGTTATAACATACTTGTATAAATAATTATTATTTAATAATTCATCTTGCATATCAGAATACTTTTTAAAATTATTATCATCTTCTTGGTTTTCTTCATCGGTTACCTCATTACTAGGCATTTGATAATCATCTATATTATCTTTTTCTTGCATGATAAATGCTCCTAATACTATAACTATAAAAACTACCCACAATAATAATTTAGTTAAAGCTTTTCCCCTGTCAGTTTTCCAAAAGTTATTATCTTGCATACTAACTAACCACCTTTTTTATATATTCCTTTTTATTAATTCCATTTAAAAAACTTTCAATACTCATTTCTTTTTTACCGAATGGTTTTACTTTCTTTAAATAAACAATTCCATCTAAACAACTTATTCCCATTTTTTCCTTATCAATAATAATACTACCTACTTTATCAATTTTTTCATTTTTAAATTCTGCTTCAATTATTTTAATTTCCTTATTATCAATTAATGTATTTGCTAGTGGCCATGGATTAAATGCTCTTATTTTATTAATTATATTTTTTCCATAGTCATTAAAATCTAAGTGTTCATCTTCTCTTTTAATCATTGGGGCTAATGTCCAATTTTCTCCTTGTTTTGTTCGCATAACTGAACCGTCAAGAATTGACTTTAAGTCTTTTTCTAAAGCCTTTGCACCTAAAATAGATAATTTATCATGCATTGTTCCTACATTATCTTCACTAGATATTGCTATTTTAGAAATAGATATGATATCTCCAGTATCCATTCCTTCATCCATATACATTATTGTAACTCCTGTTTCTTTATCACCATTTATTATTGCCCATTGAATAGGAGCGGCACCTCTATATTTTGGAAGTATAGATGCGTGAACATTTATACAACCGTATTTAGGTAAATCTAAAACTTCTTTTGGAATTATTTGACCATATGCACATGTTACTATTAAATCTATTTTTTCTTTGGTTAGTTTTTTATAATCATTTCTTATTTTTATTGGTTGAAAAACAGCTATATTATTTTCTAATGCCACTCTTTTTACAGGGCTAAAAGTTAATTCTTTATTTCTTCCGACTCTTTTATCTGGCTTTGTTACAACCATTATTACATTGGTTTTTTCAATTAACATTTTTAATACTGGAACTGCAAAATCAGGGGTTCCCATAAATACTACATTTTTGTTTTTCATAAATCCTCCAGATGCATTAATTATATCATATATTAAAAAATTTTAGTAATTTATACTAAAATTTTTTAGAAACCGCGGCCTCCGCCGCCTCCGCCGCCAAAACCTCCTCCACCAGAAAATCCGCCGCCAAAGCCATTAGATCCTGATGTACTTGATGCATTTATACGATTAATTGTAGTCTGTGATGTAGTTATTGCAGAATGCATTGATGATGTGATTAAATTTGCTATGTGATAGTTCGTTATATAGTTTAGGGTATATGCATCAATATTAATTCCTTCTATTTCATTAATTTTAACATTCATGGTTTTTTCAACTTTGTCTGCTAAGCCAAAAATTGTTGCATATACTAAATATCTTTCCCATAATATAATTTCTGGCAATTCTTTAACACTAAAATTACCAAAGTCTTTCAAAAAATTTTTAAAAGCCTTCCATCTTGCATAGTGTTCTATTCCTTTTCTTGTTTTTTTGGTAAATCCAACTACGTATATTAAAAATATTATTCCAAATACAATTGTTAATATTCCAAAAAACATTTCAATATTATTACTACTTATATAAGTTAGTAGAATAATTGAATATATTAAAGGTATAAAGCCTAACCAAATAAAAGTCTTTTTCTTTTCAAAAAATTCTTCTTTTTCTCCATCTGCAATTACTTTTTTTTGCCAATTAGTATAGGTATTCATAAATGTTTGACAAGTTTTTGTGCTACTAGCATATTTTTTTAAACTTGCAGTTGTAAATATATTATTTGTTCCTACTGTTGTAAATAAAAAATTAGTTAATGCCAGTTCTGTTTCATTTAATTTATTTTTACTCATTAAAGTGAATTTATAATCATTTTTTGTTCCTTCAATTTTTTCAACTTTAATATTTTTTTTATAAATTAAATTCATTATAGATGCACTGAGTGCATTTTCAGTTATTCGATGATTCATTAAATAATCAATTACTTCTACATTATAATCATCTATAAATTCGCGATTATATTTCATTAAAAACATTGGTCTTCTTTCTTTATCAAATTTAAGATAAATAAATATAAATAACCCAATAGTTAAAATGTAAAAACCTATGGTTCCATATAATGCTGTGTTCCACTTTCGTTTTATATCTTTTCTTAAATTTTCATTTTCTTCATATAACTTTTGTTCATATTCTAATATTTCATTTAATGATTCATCACTATATTTTTCTATTTCACTTGAATTTACTAATGATTTATCAAAAGTTATTCTAATATCTACTGGTTCATATGCTTTATTTATTGGAACTTTTGCTATTATTATTGAATTTGTATCATTATCATCTCTTTTAGATTCTCCACTTACATCGCCATGAACCCAGTGATAAAAATTACTACTATTATCCTTTCCTGGTAATGTGACTTTAATTTGCAAATCATTAATGTTATCTGCAAAATCATTTCCTATAAAATTCCAATATAACTCTGCAAATGTTGAATGCATTATTACTACATCTTTTAATGTATAATTTATTAAAAAAGCTGTTTTTGAATTATTGGTTTTATAATACATTCTATATCTATATCCGCCATTTAATGACGATACAATATATTTTCCTATATCACCATTATTAGCACTTGATACTTGCACAAATTCATTAAATGGTTCATCAAAAGTTGAAAATGATATTTTATCTATTTGTTTTCCATATATTTTTATATCACTTATACCGGTAGCATTTAAGTTAGAGTTTGTATAATCATTTTTATATAAAATATCCCTTTCATAACCATTAAATGTTCCATCAAGTAATATTAATTCACTAACTTCCATATCGCCATTTTCTAATACTTTAGCATCTATAAAGTATTGCTCTATATCATAATCAACTGCCAATGACAATATTGGAAATATAAAAAATATTAATAAACTAAATATTATTTTTTTCATCTTATCACCTTTATTAAAAAAAGACGTTTAGCACGTCTTAAAATTTTACTTGAACATTTTCTCTTTCAGCTTCAGCTACTTCAAAGAAAGGTTCTGTTTTAAATTTAAATATGCTAGCTACTATATTACTTGGAACCATTTCAACTTTATTATTATACATTAGGACAGTATCGTTATAAAATTGTCTAGCACTAGCAATTTTACTTTCTGTTTCAGTTAATTCAGATTGCAATTGTTGAAAATTTGTATTTGCCTTTAAATCTGGATAACTTTCTGTTAATGCAAATAATTTGGATATTGCTTTTTCCAAATCTCCATCAGCTTTCATTTGAGCTTCAGGTGTAGTTGCTGATACATAAGTATTTCTAGCTTTAATTACTGATTCTAATGTTTCTGATTCATGTTTTGTATAGCCTTTAACTGTTTCTACTAAGTTAGGAATTAAATCAAATCTTCTTTTTAATTGAACATCTATTTGTGCCCATTGATCTTTTACTCTATTTTTAAGACCTACTAAATTATTATAAACTGAAATAACCCATATTATAAGTATAACTATAATAGCTATTATTACTCCAATAATCCACATATTAATATCATCCTCCTAATAAAAGGATATCATATTTTTTATTTTTTTTAAACATATTTATACTATTTTACATTTCTTATACCCTTATAGGATTAGAATCTATATCTAAATAACAATCTTTTACATTAATAAATATATCTTTTAAATTTTTTAAGGTAGTTATTAAATCATTATCTTTTTTATATTTAATTAATATTTGCATTCTAAATTCATTGTTATATTTAAAAACTGCTGCAGTTGTAGGCCCTAAAATAATTGTTTCTTTATTTAAATTACTTTCTAAAAATCTCTTTGTTTTTTTAGCATATTCTATTGCTTTATCATAATCTTTTCCTATTATTTTTAAACTTATTAAATAATAATATGGTGGATATTTTAGTTTTCTTCTAAATTGCATTTCTTGTAAATAAAAATTATCATAACTATTATTTTGAACACATTTTATAACGTAATTATCTGGATTATAAGTTTGAATTATTACTTCTCCTAAAATTTCACTTCTTCCTGCTCTACCTGCTACTTGGTTTAATAAAGAAAAAGAATTTTCACTACTTTTATAATCTGGCATATTTAATGTTATATCAGCATTTAATACACCAACTAAAGATACTTTTTCAAAATCTAATCCTTTACTTATCATTTGTGTTCCTAATAATAAATCATATTTTTGATTTTTAAAATCATTTATTATCTTTTCATGCATGCCTTTATTTCTTGTAGTATCTTGATCCATTCTTATGACTCTAATACTTGGAAATAACTCTCTTATTTTTTCTTCTAATTTTTCTGTTCCTAAACCATAATAATTTAAACTTTCTTCATGACATATTGGGCATTTTTCATCTTTTCTTTTTTGATATCCACAGTAATGACAAACTAAATTATTAGAACTTTTATGGTATGTTAATGTTATATCACAGTTAGGACACTTATACACATAACCACAATTACTACATGTTATAAATGTTGAAAATCCCCTTCTATTTAAAAGAAGTATTATTTGTTCCTTTTTGTTTATTTTTTCAATAATTTTTTCTTTTAATAAATCGCTAAATATAGTATTTTTTTTCTTAATTTCTTTTTCCATATCCACTATGTGAATTATTGGTAATTTGGCATTTCCAACTCTTTTATCTAATTTTAATAGTTGATAAACAGATTTATCTGCTCTTGCTTTTGATTCAAGTGATGGTGTAGCTGAACCTAATATTACTGGTATATTATTATATTTTCCTCTATATATTGCTATATCTCTTGCGTGATATTTAGGGTTATTATCCTGTTTATAACTAGCGCTATCTTCTTCATCAATTATGATAATTCCTAAATTTTTAAGTGGGGCAAATATTGCACTTCTAGTTCCAACCACTATTTTAACTTCTTCATTCATTATTTTTATATATTCATCGTATCTTTCTCCACTAGATAATGAACTATGTAATATTGCTACATTGCTTCCAAATGCTTCATAAAATCTTTTTGCAATTTGCGTAGTAAGTCCAATTTCTGGGACAAGCATTATTGCAGTTTTACCTAATTCTAAACTCCTTTTTATAAGATTTATGTACACTTCTGTTTTGCCACTTCCTGTAATACCATAAAGTAAATATGTTTTATAATTTGAAAAATCTACTTTTTCATAAACTTTTTTTTGTTCATCAGTTAAATTTTTTATTATTAAATTATTATTTTCTATATTTATTCTATATTTTTTTTCTTTTTCAATTTTTATTATATTATTTTCAATTAATTGTTTTATATTTGTTGATGATATACCTTTTTTAGGTATCCTTCCTTTTTTTATAATTTCATTTAAAATTTCTATTTGTTTTATTCTTCTTTTGTAAACGTTTATATATTCTTTGGCTTTATTTAAATCTTTTATTGATAAATATTCTTCTAAAAGTTCATAATTGTGCTTTTGTTTTTTTATTTTTAAACTATTTGGAAGCATTGTTTGATATGCCGTTATTAAGGAACACATTGTTACTTCTGATAAATATTTTCCAACTTCCATTAATTCTTGACTTAATACTAATTTTTCATCTTCAATTTTAATTACTTCTTTTATATCATAATCTTGACTTTCTATATTTTTCATAATATCTATGACAAAACCTATTATTTTTTGATTTCCAAATGGAACATATACTTTCATTCCTATTTTAATTTTTTGTTCCAATTCAGTTGGTATTTTATATATGAAGGTTTTATCTAATTTTTGAACATTGTATTCTATTATTATGCTTGCAAACATTTTATCTCCTTTATATCAATCAAATATTATCATAAAATGTTTAAAAGAGGCAATAAAAATATTTTATTTTAAGTGTGCTCTTCTAGCTAAAAGGTTAGGTTTTTGGCATTGTTTGATGGTTATATTTCTTCCCATAATTACATCTTCAACCGTTTTTTTGCCATCAAAAACATCTTGTATATCATACATATATTTATCTTTTTCTCCTAATCTTTTTTCACGTAAATACATGTCAAACATCTTTCCTGCTATGATGGTAGCTTTTATATAAACTAATAATGCATATCTAAACATATCATTTTTTTCTTCTTTTATACTTTCACATTCTGATATTAAGTGTGCAAATCTTAGTCTTTCATTTAATGCAAGTATTACCCCATTACTATCTATTTCATATGCCATAACCTTTTCAAGAAACATTGATATTATCTCAGCATTTAAACAATCTTTAGCATATCCCAAAACATTTTCTTGAAGTATGTGGGCATATTCATGAACTAATAATGAAGGCGTCATTAATGTTAAACTTCTACCTAATTCTATACTTAAAAAATATTTTTTTCTATCTTTGTCTAATAAGTTAAAACGGTCAGTAACAATACTTTTATTAACCCTTCCATAAATCTCGTTATTATCATCTATATCTATTGGAATATCAAATAGTTCTTGTTCATTTAAAAAAGTATTTACTATTTTATAATCTATTTTACCAAACACACTATCATAATAATCCCATATTTTATTTAATGTTTCTGGACTTATAGTATTTATTTTGGGTAATCTAAAATATTTGGTGTAAAAAGATTTTGCTATATCTTTTATTTCTTCTAGTGATAACTTATCTAGTCCTTTAATTTGATTTTCTATTTGTGCTACTTGAAAGGAATTTTTTGCTTTACTAACAAACGTAAATAAAGCAGTTAATTTGCTATCACTAATTCCATCTAATCCTATTCCTTCAAATCCACTATAAATTTCATTTTCACTTAATTTGATCATTGTATCCCCCTTTTTAATTAGCTTGTATTATAATTATTTATAAAAAAATTGTCAAATTTTACAGTAAATATTATGTAATAAACTAGATACTGGAAAATAGATTATTAAATAAAAAAATGGAAAACACTCAAAAATTTAATACTATTATATAATTAATTTGTAACAAAATATACATAGACCTCTAGTAAAAACTCGAAGTTTAAATGGTTTTAAGGAGTTGTTTTTTTATGAATATTATATCTTTATTTAACAGTTTTGTTAATCCCATAAATAACTTTTTAGATATTAATTTATTCCTGTATGAATTAAAACATAGTATTTTTAATACAACTAATACTTTTAATTTAGATATTTTAAGAAACACACTTGAATATTTAGATGCAATATATGATTTTATTGATAAAATTTTTCTTTCTAGTGATTGTGGTTTATGGATTACAGGATATGATATTGCATTTCCTAATATTATTTTTGTTCTTGATAAATCCATTATATAAAAGCTTTAAACTATATCTTTAAAAAAGAACTAAATATTACTAGTATTGCTGATAGTTATTTAAGAAGTAAGATCATTAATGAATTTAAAATTTTAGTGAAGGCTTAATATAATCTTTATCCCTAACAAAAAGCAAACGATTCAAAAACAAAATTATCTAATTAATCAAATTGATGGAATTATTAATCAAAATCGTCCTAGTTATAAATGTCCTTATTTTATGGAAGGTCATATTTCTAATAAATATATTAAATTTATTACATTTAGACCACATTCTTATTCAAAAGATGTGTCTTAAAAACTTTACTAAATTATTACCTATAAAAGCTAATAAAATTAGATTAACCGAAGAGATTTATTATAAATTTAGAAATTGGGTAACTTATGGCAATAATATTAAATTATAATAAATACACTAAATTGTCTGACAGAATCAAAATTGAAAATTGTTTAAATAATGGCGTTGCTTTTAGAATTATAAATTAAAAATATTAATAAAAGTGTTACTATGATTTCTAGCAAAAATTTTAATATAAGGTTTAAAGAAAAAAAGCAATTATTTTTTTAGCTTATTGGTAAATGGCCTAAATATATAAGTATAAATTTATTATACAATAAATTTTTATTATACAATAAATTTTTAAATTTCTAATTCTTTAATATGTGTAACTAAGTTAAATTTATTATTAGTATAATTATTAATAATCATGCTAACAACTAGGATAAATGAAAGTTTATACCAAATTTCCATATTTGGTGGAGGAATCAAATTGACTATATCGTCATTTTTTAAATAAATATAAACTTTAATAATATCAAATAAACTCCTGTTTAATTTAAAAGGATAAACATACGAGTATTTTATTTTTTTAATTAAATCTAATTTTATAATAATATTATCATACTTCAAAACACCATTTTCAATAATAATAATTTTATTGAGTTGATTAGATAATATAAAATTATTATCATTATAACAAAAATATACATATTTATTTTTTATATAATCATTATACTTTTTATAAGATATATTAATACCCATCTTTTCGTATTTGTTTTTCCAATAAGCATTAGATAAAAAAAGAATAACAACAGCAATAGCAAAACCTAAAAAATAAAAAAATAAATCCATTTTATACTCCCGAATAATTTAATTTTATTGTGTTTTTATCTAAAAGTCAATCAATAAGTAAATTGACAATTTAAATTTGAAACACAACACTTGGGCATTAAAAAACATATTAATTCAATAATATGTCTTTTTTTCATAACTAATTTTTACTTTTTTTATCTTTTTCTTCTATAGTCTCTTTAATCATGGTTCCAAACGTTGCTACACCTTGTAATTCAGCAGGAACTATAATTTTTGTAGATTTACCATCAGCTACCTTTGCTAATGTTTCATAGCTTTTAAGTCTTAAAACTGATTCATCAGCTTTTGCTTCTTTTAATAGCCTTAGGCCTTCTGCTTCTGCTTCTTTTATTTTAAGTAATGCTTCTGCTTGTCCTTCAGCTATTTTAATTTGGCTCATTTTTTGTGCTTCTGCTCTTAATATTGTGCTTTCTTTTTCACCTTCTGCAATTAATATACTTGATTTTTTTTCACCTTCAGCTTGAAGTATTTTTTCTCTTCTTTCTCTTTCTGCACGCATTTGTTTTTCCATTGCATCTTGAATATCACGAGGTGGCAATATATTTTTTACTTCAACACGATTTACTTTTATTCCCCAAGGATCAGTTGCTTCATCTAGTATTGCACGCATTTTTGAGTTGATTATGTCTCTACTTGTAAGAGTTTGATCCAGCTCTAATTCTCCGATTATATTTCTTAGTGTTGTTGCTGTTAAATTTTCTATTGCGCTTATTGGATAATCTACTCCATAAGTATATAATTTGGCATCTGTTATTTGAAAATATACTACTGTATCAATTTGCATTGTAACATTATCTTTTGTAATTACTGGTTGAGGTGCAAAATCTTTTACTGTTTCTTTTAAAGATACTCTATTAGAAATAGAGTCTATAAAAGGTATTTTAAAATGTAGGCCATTTTGCCATGTTGTGTAATAAGAACCTAGTCTTTCAATAACATAGCTTTTTGCTTGTGGAACAATTTTAATATTTGGTATAACTATTATTAATACAATTATTAATAATGCAAATAACATTTCTGGCATATTAATCACTCTCCTTTACTAATAATTTTACGCCTTCAATTGCTTCAATTATGACTTCTTTGCCAACTTCAATTTTTTTATTGCTTATTGCACTCCATTTTTTTCCATCAACTTTTACTTCTCCGATTTGATTACGTTTAATTTCTTCAGTTACTATACCAACTTTACCAATAATACGATCAAAATTTGTTTTTTCATTTTTGGGTTTCAATAATTTATAAAATAAGGGTCTAGTTGTAAACAATAGTATTATCCCCAATACTGCAAATATAGTAGAAACTATTGCGGTATCCTTTATAAAAAAAGATAATATTAATGCTACTATTCCACTTATTACAAACCATATTGTTAAAAGGTTAACAGTTGCTATTTCAATTATCGATAATACAATTACTAGCATTAACCAAAAAATCCAATCCATAATATCAACTCCAATTTTATTATATTATATTAATTACAAAATTTCTATCAATATTAAAAAAAAGATGCTACATTGCACCTTCTTCATTTAAATTCGGTAATTCATCAACTAATTTGCTGAAATTTTTTGAAAATAAATTTAAAAGTTCAGATATTAAATCGTCATTTGTTACTCTTTCAACAAATTTTTCTCCTTCATCCAAAATTTCTTTTAATATTACATAATCTTCGCTAGGTTCTTCAAATTCGTTTAAAATTACTGATAAAAAATAATTATTATTTTCATAAACTGCTTTTTCAAGCAATAAACAATTTTCATTGTTTTCTAAAGTTATCACAGTATCAACCTTCATTTTTTACCTCCCCATGCTACCAGTTAAATTTTCAATTTCTGCATATAAATCTTCTAAGCCTTCCATTGGATTATCTACCTTTTGTTGCTTAGGAATATCTTTTTTAGCCATTGCACTTGCTGTTCTTCTTCCTCTATATCCTCCGAATAATTTTATTCCTCTTTTAACACCTTCTCTTGCTTTTTCTTGAGGCGTAGCATTTAATGATGATGATATACTACTACCATCAACTTTTTTAGATATTTCTCCAGATGCTTTTTCTAATTCAGGAATTTCTATATTTTTACCTCTATTATTTATTTTTGATAATAATTTATAAATTCCTAGATGAGTAAGAAGTGCTTTTGGAAATTTTCCCATTATGGCCCCTCTTGTTCTATGAACTTTTTCTTTTTGAGCCATTGATTCACTGCTTTGTTTTGATTTTTCATCAGGTTCATTTATAACAGGTGCTTCTTGACCTTCAGACAATTCATTTTTATCAGGTTCTGTTAAATTTTCTTCTTTTTTTCTTTCTGTAATCAAATATTTTACTGGTGGTTCATCAGTATGAGTATTTGTAATGTATCTATTTACTAATTCATAATTATTTGGTAAAAATATTTTTTCTATTGGGTCAGAACTTATTATATGAGCATCATATGTATCATCCATTGAATCATCAACAACTTCAAAATCAGTAAATGGATTTCGAGCTTTTAACAATCCCATAAACCTAGTAATTCTATTTTTAATTCGCATTGAGTCACTTAAATGTTTTTTTACTTCATCTGGATTTAAAACTGTTGTTGGTTCTTCACTTGTATCCAATGAATGAGTTTCAGGTTCATTTAATCTTTTGGCTGCATCTAGAAATCTTTTTGAAAAATCACTTGTTAGTTTTATGTCTTCACTTACAGGGCTTTCAACTGGTGGTTCTGATGTTAAATTTTGTTCAGCAGCTATCGCAGGCGTTGGAGTGTCAAAAAAGTTTGGAACACTTTCTGGTTCTTTTTCTTTATTGACTTCAGGTTCTTTTAATTCTTTTTGTTCATTAGCATCATATACTACTCCGACTCTTTTACATAATTCGTCAAGTTCAGCTTGAGCTCTAACTGCTTCTAATCCATAATAAACAACATCATCTCTCAATTTTACAACAAGTGATTGAACTTTTTCCTTATTAGCTGAATTTAAAGCTATTCTTTTTATGTTATCTTCTAAGCTATTAATATATTTTAAAGCTTCATTTTTTAAATCCGTTAAATTGAAACTATTTAATTTCTTTTCTTCATCTCTAAATGCTGCTGCCGCTTTTAAAAATTCCTTTTCAGACTTTTCTTTTTTATCACACAATTCTAAAGTCATTTTTGTTTTTTGGGCTTGACTTGCTGTTTTGTTATTTTGTAAATCAAACAACGCTCTTGCTGAATCATACATTAATGATTTTTGCTCTAGCATAAATATTTGAGCTTCATTATAAGCCTTAAAATTACCTATTCTTTTTATTTTGTCAAATAAGTTTTGAATTGTAGAAATTAAATTAGGATCAGATAATCTTGAAAATTCATCATCATTAATAATTTTTTCTATTTCTTCAATTGAATTTATTATTACTGGGATAAATCCACTTATGTTTTCTTTTCCTTTTGCTTTCTTTTTTAATTCTATCAATTTATTTATAAGTGCATCTCTTCCAAATATTGATGATTCTTTAGAAAAAAGCATCATTTTTTGAGGATCACTAGGTATAATAAATCCATTATCAACAAATAAATCAACTAATGCATCTTGATTTTTTTCTCCGTACATATTTATTCAACCTCTCTATTTTAGATTTTAACACAAATTTTTTATTTTAGCAATTAAAAAATACCGAAATTAATCGGTTTTTATTGCTCATCTTTTTCAGCAACTTTAATTACTTCTGTATCTTTGTAATAACCGCATTTTGTGCATGCTCTATGTGGTCTTAATGTTGCTCCACATTTAGGACATGTTGTTAAAGCACCTACTGTTTTCTTTAAATGAGTTCTACGCATTCTTTTTTTAGTTTTACTTGTTCTTCTAAAAGGAACTGCCATTTTTATTCACCACCTTTAAATATTTCGTTTAACTTTGCTAAGCGAGGATCTATTTCTTCCTCATTGGATTTTTTATTTAACTCCCAGCCATTGCCTTTTATATTAGTCCCAGATTTTTTAGTTAAACTAATGGGAACTTCCAATACAATATTTTCCCATAAAAATTCATTTATATCAAGTATATTTTTGTTTTTTTCGTAAAATTCGTTTGAATTTTCCTCCGAATTACTCAAAATTTCATTTATATTTATATTTATAGGATATTTTATCTCTTCTAAAGTTATTGCATCATTTAGATAAATATTACCTTCAACATTTAAATCTATTTCTATTTCTTCACTTAAATTATAAAATATTTTGCCCTTTATATGAAATTTATCCATGTGTTTTATATCAGTATTTTTATAATAGTTTTCATCAAATTCTATATAATCATCAATTTCTATTGGCAATAAATTTAAATTAATTTTTTCCATTTTTACCTCAATCTACTTTAATTATTGTTCTATATGTATTTTTTAATTCTTTTACTATTTTTTCTCCTTCAACGTCCATCAAAACATTTCTTTTATTTTCTTCTCCATCACTTAATTCGGCATAAAGTATTCCGTTTTT
The DNA here is from genome assembly GCA_949296605.1 of uncultured bacterium. Lineage (GTDB taxonomy): Bacteria > Bacillota_I > Bacilli_A > RF39 > UBA660 > Onthocola_B. The sequence goes on along the minus strand of CASFPB010000039.1, from coordinate 62,180 downwards.
AAAATAAATTAGTTTATCAATTGATTCGTTTCCTAGGATAAATGAATTATTTAATAAAACATTATCATAAAGTCTTATTTTTTTTAAAACTATATCATTTGCATAATCAGTTGTTTGAAAAATAAAATTATCGCTGGTTAATGCAATAAATTTGTATTCTTTTTGGATGTCTTTTTCAATGTAATAGCTTAAATTCGTTGTCTTTTCTGTTTCGCTATTATATACAAAATATGTTCCATCTACATCATATACTAAGTATTTAGCATTCATTTGTAACAAATTGATGTTTGTATCATTTTTTTTAACTATTAACATTTTTGAGGTTTCTAACTCAAAATCAAAAACCTCTACTCCTTCATTTGTAATATAATATATTTTATTATTGTATATTAATATGTTATCTTTTTCTACATTTTCACTTATTATTTTGTTTTCATCATCGTCATATTTTTCATAACTTAGTGTTTTACCTTTTAATTTTATTAAAAATTCATTAGTTAAATAAACTTTTGTATCTTTATTATAAAAATTGTTTAATTCATATAAATAATATTTTGCCTCTTCATTATCATATCTAAGTTCATTTATGGCATCTGAATAAAAACGCAAATGATTATTATAATAATACATTTTATCTATTGGATAAAATGATCTTAATCCTATTTCTATTTCTTTATAATCGCTATTTATTCCAATTATTTGATAATTTTCATCTTCATCTATAATTACCCCATAATAATTATAATAAGTTTCATATGCATCATCTGGTGCTTCTAATTTTTTACTGCGATTGTGCATAAATTTAGCTAAATTATACATTAAAATAATTATAATAATAACACCAACTATTGATGCACCTAAAATAATTAATTCTTTCCTTTTTTCTGGTAACACCTTAAATCACCCTTTTAAACATTTTTTCTAATTCATAATTAGTAAATTTCATTATTGATGGTCTTCCATGGCAACAATTGTATGGATTATCACATTTTACTAAATCATTTAATAATTGTTCCATTTGTTCTTTGCTCAAATGTTCATTAGCTTTAATGCTCATTTTACATGAAACCATTTTAGCAAGCTTGTCTAAAAATCTATCTTTATTAAATTTTTTATGATTTAAAATAACTAAATCTACTATTGTTTTTAAATTATCATTTTCAAAGTTTTTTGTCAACCATGTTGGATGACTTTTAATTACTATTGTATTAATACCAAATTCTTCTATTTTGAATCCTAAATCTTCTAATACCTGTTTGTTTTCCATAAATGTTACAAAATCGCTTGCTGTAAGTTCTATTGAGAAAGGTATTAACATATCTATATATGTTGGTTTATCCTCTTGGAATTTTTTCTTAATCATTTCATAATTAATTCTTTCATGGGCAGCATGCTGATCTAATATAAACATTCCATCTTCATTTTCAGCAATTATATATGTTCCATGGACTTGTCCAATAGGATATAATTTTAAGCCTTTAAATTCTTCATTTTTTATTATATTTTCTTCTTTATCATTTGAGCTAAAATCCATTGCTGTTTGAACTATATTTTCATCTTCATTATTATTTATATTTGCTTTAATATAATTCACATTTACATTATTTACTAAGTTTGAATCGTTATCATCATTATTGTTATCATCATCTATTATTGCATCTGGAATCAATAAGTTTTTATATAATGTATCCTTTATTGTTTCATATAACAATTTACATAATTCATCTATTTTACTTAATTTTATATCTTGTTTAGTTGGGTGAATATTTACATCTACTAATGTTGGGTCAGTCTCAATATTAATTACTACTATTGGATAAAATCCTTCATGCTTATACGTATAATATGCATCATTTATTGCTCTATTAATATCATTATTTCTAACAACTCTACCATTTACTATTGTGTTAAAATGATTCCTATTTTTTTTAAGTAATCCCGGCAGGCCAATATAACCACTTATTTCAAAATCATCACTAGTTTTATTAATGCTTAACATATTACTAGATACTGTTAAACCATATATTTCATGAATAGTCTTTAATAAATTGTTTTTTCCGCTTGTTTTTACAATTACTTTATCATTATTACTTAACGCAAATGCTATATCAGGCCTTGATAATGCTAATTTTTCAATAAATTGAATACAATTATTCAACTCTGTTGCTTCACTTTTTAAATATTTTAATCTTGCTGGTGTGTTATAAAATAGATTTGTAACACAAATACTTGTTCCTATTCTAGCATCTGCTGGTTCAACTAAATCTATTTTTCCCCCCTTTATGTGGACATGGGTTCCAATATCTTTTGAACATGTTTCTAAATTTACTTCACTTACACTAGCAATGCTTGCTAAGGCTTCTCCTCTAAAGCCCAATGTTTCAATAAAAAATAAATCATCGTCTTTATAAATTTTACTTGTCGCATGCCTTGCAAATGCCAAAACAGCATCTTCTTTATCCATCCCTATTCCATTATCAATTATTTCAATTTTTCTTAATCCGCCATCTTCTAAATTTACTTTTATATTATTAGCTTTAGCATCAATTGCATTTTCTACTAATTCTTTTACTACTGATGCACATTTTTCTACTACTTCTCCGGCCGCTATTTTATTGGCTAGATTTTCACTCATTATTTTAATTTTACTCATAGTTAGCTCCTACTATTGAAGGTCTAATTTCATATCTGTCTTTTGAAATATTAATAAAAAAATTTGTATCTCCTTTTACTTTAATAAAACCTATTCCTTTTATTAAAATATCACAATTTGAACGTATTGTTTTTTCATAATTCAACGTTTCTTTTATTTTTCTTTTTTCTACATTTATATTATTATCTATATACATTGTTAAATTTATATCTTTATCAAAAGCTAATTTAATTTGTTCTATGTTTAAATAATATTTATTTTTCATTTGATAGGTTATGGGTTTAATTATATTTTTAATGTCTTTTTCTATAATATAATTATTTATAAAACCAGGAGCATCTATAATAGTTTTATCTTCATAACTCGTTTTTATAAATTCTTGGGTAGTATTTCTTTTATTACTTACAGTTAAATTGGTTTGGGTTATTTTATTAATCAAACTACTTTTTCCCATGTTTGTATAACCACAAAATAAAATTTTATTATGTTTATTTATAATTTTATATAAATCATCTAATTTGTTATTTTTACTACTGCTTAGAATTATATCTTCATCAATTTTATATATTTTTTTTATATTGCTTAATAATTTACTAACTATTATGTTTTTGGGTATTATATCGCTTTTATTTATTACTAAATTTTTAGGATTTTTTATTTTTTTATATATATCAATAACCTCATTATTAATATTTAAAAAATCTGTAATAAATAAAACATGACACTTATTTTTATTTATTTTTTCTAATAAAATAGTATTGTTTTGATTTTTGCCTTCATCGATTTTATTGCCATAGTGTTTTAATTTAAAACATCTTGCACATAAATCATTTTCTAATTTTGGTGTATATCCTAAATCATTTTCATTTTCTGTTTGTAAAGGTATTCCACAACCAATACATTTTTTAATCATAGTATTCACCACTTACTAAAATTCGTTCTTTTTCTAATTTTTTTAAAATAAATTTTTCAAAAAAACGGTTAAATCTAGTAAATATAGTTTCATATTTTGCTACTCTATTTACCAATATGCTTGTAAAGCCCATTCTATTAGCTCCTAAAATGTCTGTTAATAGTTGATCCCCAATGCAAGCAATTTCATCTATTTTAAATTTATATATTTCGAGTATTTTTTTATATTTAAATTTAAATGGTTTCTTACTACTGTATGCTGTATCAACATTTAGCTTTTCTTTAAATGGTCTTAACCTATTTTTATTACTATTAGATATTATTATAATTTTAAAATCATTGCTTAAATTTGCAAATAACTCTTTTACCTTAGTATCTGGTTCTAATGTCTTATATGGAGCGATTGTGTTATCTAAGTCAAATAACAAACATTTTATTCCATTCTTTTTTAGTTTTTTATAATCTATTGTATATATACTTTTTTGATATATATCTGGTATAAATTTATCCATTTTTGCTCCTTTCTAACTGTTTTTAATTATAACATATAAAATAAAAAAAAGCATTATTCTGCTCTTTTGTTCTTCTTTCTAAATCCATAAAACCAAATTATGAATCCAATAAATAATAATATTAATAATATTGCAACTAAATGTGAATATTTATCAAATATTTCTAATATAGATTCCCATTTTTTACCAACTTTATTACCTATACTTATTAATACTGTATTCCATATTGCTGAACCTAATGTTGTATAAATTAAAAATTTAAGCATTGGCATTTCACTCATACCTGCTGGTATGGAAATTAAACTTCGCACAATTGGCACAAATCTACAAAAAAATACTGTTTTATTTCCTTTATTATCAAACCACTCATCAGCTTTTTCAATATCTTTTTCCTTTAATCTTAAAACCTTACCTATTTTTCCAGAAACAATTTTTTTAAGTCTTTCTTTATTAAATATTTTACCTATATAATATAAGACTATTGCTCCAATTAGGGATCCTAATGTTGCACTAATAATCATTATGACAATATTTAAAGTTGTATATGTAGTCATAAATCCCCCAAATAGAAGGATTACTTCTGATGGTATCGGAGGAAATATATTTTCAATTGCAATCATTGCAAATACTCCAAAATAGCCATAACTTTCCATTATCGACAGTATTATTTCTTGCATATTTATTCTCCTTAACTATAATGATTTTATCATTGATTAATTTTTATGTAAATTATTTTATTATTATTTTACATTCTATTTCTTTATCTAGTAAATTAGAATATTTTATTGCATCTTCATACTTTCCAACAATTAAACCATAATGAATTGGTATTGTATATTTAGGTTTCATTTTATTTGTAAGTGTTGCTGCTTCTTTATAATCCATTGTATATGTTCCACCAATTGGAATAAATGCAATATCACATTTTACATTTATTGCTTCTTCTGTCATATCAGTATCACCAGCAATGTAATATTTTATATTATTTATATTAATTATATATCCCACCCAATTATTATTTTTAGGATGAAAACTTTTATTTATGTTATAAGCTGGTATTGTTTCAAATTCTATATCATCTACATTATATTTGTTTTTTACATCAACACTTATAATATCACTTTCACTTATTTCATCAATTACTAACCTATTTTTCATACTTTTAGGAACTATAAATCTTGTATTACTTTTTTTAATTTTATTTATATCTTCGATTGAATAATGATCATAATGTTCATGAGTAATAAAAATTAAATCGGCATCTTTATTAATTTCTTTTATTTTATATGGATCTATATATATTATTTTTTTGCCATTAATTTTTATACTACTATGGCAATTTATCATTATGTTATTTATCATTTTTACTCCTTATTTAATGTTCTTTATTTGATTGTTCTTTTAATCCAAGCAATTTATTATTCCATTTTTCTATTGTTTTCCCATCTAAACTAAGCGAATAAATATATATTTTTGCATCTATAAAATTATCCTTGTCATCTAAATTATCATATATTTCCTTTAACATATTTCTAGATTCATAAAGTTTATGAGCAGTTTTTGCAAACTCATCAGTATATAATCTAAAATTTTTATATCCTTTTTCTTTTGCAAGTTTTATTGTTTTATCGAGAGCTTGTCCACCATAACCTTTATTTCGTTATTTATCTAATATTCCAAACCAGCCTAATCATGTATCACTAGGATATTCATGGTAAGAATATATTCCAGTTACTCCAATCGGAATATCACCTTGATAAACTATATAGTAATCCATTTCTTTTCGATATGGATCTTTATTTATTTGTTCAATAAAATTTTGACGTCCATCTTCATCAGGAAAAATTTCATTTTGTATTTTACATGCTTGTTCTAAATTATCATTACAAATTTTTTCAAATTTCATTTTTGTCCTTTCTCATTTAAATTAATTTTATCATATTAATTTTCATTATATTAATAATATTAAATATTAATTGCTCGAACTCTTATTAATCCTTGTTTTTTTAATTTTATTTCTTCAAAAGTTAAGTATACTTTAATTTTTGCTAATTCTTCTATTATTTTTTGGAGCTCATCATCATTTAAAGTTGTTAAATCATAATTTATTATTTCTCTTATTCTTTCCATTAATTTGTTTGGAATCATATATTCTAATAATAAAATATCTTCAATAAAACTCTTTATTACTTTGATTTTCATATGTTTCTCAAATTCTTTTTCATCAATACCTTGATTTTTAAGAGAATTTATAAAATGATTATCTTCATCTAAGCTTAAAAACTTTTGATAAAAAGACAATATTTCATTAATAAATAGTTTTCTAAATTCTATTTCAAAATTAAATTGGTCATTTATATTTACATCTATATTTGGAAATAAATTTAACATTTCTGTTTTCTTTTGTGTTAAAATTTCTTTAAACTTATTTAAAATATTAATTATTCTACTTAAGCACTCTTCTTTTATTTCAGAACTAACAAAATTTAACAAATATAAATACTGCCATATATGGGAGATTAATGAATCATCCAAATAGTTAATATCAATGGTATATAACTCACAAGTGCTTATTTCACTTTGTAATTTTTCAATAAATTGTAATGTTTCATCATAATATTTTAATTTTTCACTTACAAAATTAACTTTTCCTTCAAGCTCAACCAGCATCATATCAAGTTCATTAACACCGCCATTAGAAAAAGTTAAATTTGGATTACAAAATCGTTCATAATTATCATCTTTTTGTCCTATTAGTTTTGCATTATTTTCATCAGCGATTTTAAGTAAAAGGTTTAATACTATTTCTCTCATTTTTTCACTATAACAACCATTTAATATTCGAGTGAATTTATCATTAATAACACTCATATAACTATCAATGTTGGGTTCTTGATAAAAGCCTTTTACCTCTTCAAAAGTTTCTGCTACATAATCATGGTCCATTATGATTTGGCACTTTCGCATGTTTGATTTTAATTTTCTCAAAAAATTTTGATAAATATAATTATGATAAAAGTCATTTGGGCAATCAATTACTATTTTAAATGATAATAAATCACATATAAGTATATGTGAACAAAATAAATTAATGAATTCTGGTAATATTTCTTCTGGAATTATTAATTCATTTATAGGCAATTTTATATTGCTGAATAAACTAGAATCACCTCTTCTTTTTACATGATTTATAGAATTAACAAGATAATTATAAAAATAATGCAATAAATTTAAACTCCCACAATATAATTTATTAATATTTGAATTCTTAAAAGCATTAGAAGCAATTTCAACGTCTTGACTTAGAAAAATCATTTTTTCTATTTCACTTTCTTCAAAAGCAAAAAATGAAATTTTTCTTAAACCATCATTAATCCATATTGGCTTTTTGATTTTCTTTTTAAAAAATGTAGATTCTCCAATTATTTCTATTCCATTTGAAGGATTGTAGCTAGCTATACTTGTTTTATCACAATTAATTTCTGCATCTAAATATCGTGAACTTGGTAATTCCGTTATTGATTCTGGATATTCAATTTCTTTGACGACAAGCCGGAATCCCATTAATTCATTCATATTGTTTAGTTGTGGTTTTATCTTATCAATTCCTTCTTCAAAAACTAATTTAACCTCTAACTTTTTATTTTTTTCCCAATATCTTTCATAAATTTTTTGAAGTTTTTTTTTAAACTTTTCAAATGCATCATCATTACTATTTATTTTTTTTGTAATTTTTAAAGTTAACATACATATTTCCCCCACAGTGTTTAATATTATAACAAACGTTATGTATGAAAGTAAATTTATTTTTTTTAGTTCAAACATTTTCCCATATTTTTTTAATTCAATACGATTGCATATTTTATAATTTTATATATTATTTATTTTTAGAATACACACACTTTCAACGTGATAACTAAAACTAAACATATCTGCAATATAAAATTTATTTATTATGTATAAATCACTTAATAATTTAATATCTCTAACTAAGGTTTGAGGATCACAAGAAACATATATAATTTCTTTTGGTTTTATATTCTTAATTGTATCAATTACTATTTTTGATAAACCTGCCCTTGGAGGATCTACTATAACTTTATCAAAAGATAAATTTAATTTTGTTATTGCTTTAGTTGCATCATTAAGCAAAAAATCTACATTATTTATTTTATTAATTTTAGCATTATGAATAGCATTTAATACAGCATTTTTAACTATTTCTATACCTATTACCTTCTTAGCTACCGTTGATGCAGTTAAACTTAGGGTTCCTACTCCAGAATAAATATCTAAAACTGTTTCATTTGAATTAATATTTTCTTTGATAATATCAAATATTTTTGATGCAATATACGGATTTACTTGAAAGAATGAATCATATGATATTTTATAAAAAATTCCATTTATATTTTCATATAAAAAATCTTCGCCATAAAAAAGCTTATTGTTTATCACAATCCCCACTAATTTTATATTTTCCTTTATACTATCTACATCAATATTTAATTTATCTTTACTTTTAATTATAATTAATATTTCATCATTTTTATTACATCTAATAGTAACTAACCCATTAATAATATTCATTTTTTTAATCGATTGAATTGTTTTGTTAATTGAATTACTTGCAACTAAACATGAGTCTATTTCAACTATAGAGTGGCTTTTAGGTTCATAGTATCCTATTTTTTTATCAATTACTTTTAAACTAATTTTATTTCTATAATTGTAATAATTAGCATTTTCTATTACTATTGGATTTATCTCTAACTTATTTTTTTTAAATATATTTATTACTTTTTGTTTTTTGTATTCTAATGTATCTTTATAATTCATATTTTGTAATACACAACCACCGCACTTTGAAAAATAAGGGCATTTTGGTTCAATTCTTTTTTTAGATGGTATTAATATATTAATTAATTTTCCTTCATTATAATTTTTAAATTCTTTTGAAATTTTAATTTCTACCAAATCATTTGGAATAGTATTTGGAACAAAAGTTACTTTGTTGTCAATATAACAAATTCCTCTTCCAAAATCATCAAGCTTTTCAATTTTTACTTCCATGTTTAACTCCTAATTTATTTTTTAGAATTATTCCTATTTGAACTCCTAATATACTAGGTAAGCCTAGTAAATGAGTAATAAAAAATATATTATTAAATGCATAATAAGAAATTATTAGTCTTGAATTTAAAAATTCCATATCTGTAAAAAAACTTTGAATAGTCCAAAATAAAATGACTGAAAATAATATATATAATATTAGTTTTATAAGAAAACTTAATATAATCATTAATATATAAACTAAACTCTTATTAGTTTTATACCCTACTATAATTCCACTTAATAATTCAAAAATAATCATTATTATAAAGGCTAAATTTACATTTCCTTTAATTTTCCATGCTTCTGTTGTTGCATATACTTTAACAATATCAAAATGCAATAATAAATACGGTATTATAAATATTACAAAAATATATGCTACCAATATTATAAACATTTCTTTTTTATGTATTTTTTTATTACCATTATAAAGTATTTCTTCTTTCATTTAATAACTCCATTTAATATAATTATAATTCAAAATAAATAATTAATAAAGGTAAATAATGTTATAAATACCATAAAATGGTAAATATTATAAATGGTGATAACCTTGAATAAAATAGTTGAAAGAGTAAAAAAAGAATTTAATAAAACACCAGATTTAATTATCAAAGAAATAAAATTAAATTTGTTAAATACTTTATACGTTGTCTATTTAGAAACAGTTAGTGGTAGTGATAAAATTAATGATTATATACTTAAAAATATTATTATAGGAAAAACTAATAATAAAATAAATAAACAAAATTTATTATCTTTTTTAGCAGGACCAAATACTAAAAAAAATGTTTCGGAAGATGAAATTGAGTTTTATTTAACAAATGGTTTTACAATTGTTATTTTTAAAGATGTAATTGTTGCAGTAGAAACTAGAGCAGATATAAATAGAAGTATTTCTAATGCTGATGTTGAAACTTCTATTAATGGTCCTAAAGATTCTTTTACAGAAAATTATCAAATAAATGTGGGATTAATAAAAAGAAGAATTAAATCTAGTCATTTAAAAATTGAAAATAGAATTATAGGTAGAAAAACTAACACTAATGTTGGAGTTTTGTATTTTGATGATATTACCGATGAGGATTTAGTAAAAGAAATATTAAAAAAATTAGATAATATTGATATTGATGGGATTATTGATTCTAGTTCTATAGGTTTTTTATTAGATGAAGAAACCAAAAATGTATATCCTACATTTTTACAAACAGAACGGCCAGATATGGTAGCTACTGCTTTACTAGAAGGAAAAATAGCATTAGTTATTGACACTTCTCCATATGCTTTGATTATTCCAGCTTTTTTTATAGATTTTATTAATCCAAATATTGATAATTACAATAAAAGTAAAAATATAAATTTTATTAAAATTTTAAGATTTTTTGCTTATTTTATTTCAATGATGGCGCCGGCACTTTACATTGCAATAATGAATTATAATCAAGAAACTATACCTACTAACCTTTTAATTGATTTTGCAATCCAGCGTAATGGAGTTCCTTTTCCAACCATTATTGAAACAATTTTAATGCTATTAGTTTGTGAAATATTAAGAGAAAGCGATTTGAGATTTCCTTCAAATTATGGTTCAGCTATATCCATTTTAGGTGCAATTGTTTTGGGTGAAGCTTCTGTTTCTGCTGGTATAGCATCCCCTATTACGATAATTATTATTGCTATTACATTTATTTCTAGTTTAACATTTACTAATGTTGAGATAAATAATTCATTAAGATTTTTTAGATTTATTTTTATTATTCTAGCTGGTTTCTTTGGATTATATGGTCTAACCTTAGGTTTCTTATATTTTCTAATTTATACCACAAATATAACAAGTTTTAAAAAACCTTACTTTGCTCCGATAGCTCCATTTGAAAAAACTTACTTTAATAACTCCGTATTAAAATCTTCAATTAAAAAGGATGTTAAACGCTCGACCTTATTTACTCATAAAAATATCATTAAACAAAAGGAGGATAAAGAATGAAAAAAGCAATTTTATTACTTACTTTTATTTTTTTACTTTCCGGCTGTTATGATTATCAAGAAGTAAATAATTTAGGTATTGTTAGTGCTATTGGAATTGATTATGAGGATGATAAATATATTATCACATTAGAAATATTAAATGATTCTGGTGATAAAGAATCATCTAAAATTAGTTCATATACTAAAACAAATAGTGATAAATCACTTGCTAAAGCAATAGAAAAAACTGCTGATTTAATTGCAGATAAAGCAAATTATACTCATGTTAAATTAATGATTTTGAGTGATTCTATTATTCAGGATAAATTTCAAACTATAATTGATTATTTTATAAGAAGCACATATTTTAGAGAAAATTTTTACGTTATTTCATCAATTGATTCATCTCCAAAAGAAATACTTAATAACACTACTAAAAATAATCCTGTAGTTAGTTCAAGTATTATATCTCTTTTAGAAAGTAATAATTATTCATCAAATAGTAGTGTTATGAAAACATTTGATCAAGTGATTGATGAAATTATAACTTTTGGTATTGATACTTGTTTTTCAAATATTACTTTAAATGATGAACAATTTAAAATAGATGGTTTATTAATATTTGATGAATATGAATTTAAAGAAAAACTAAATAATGATGAAGCTACTATTTATAATATATTAACAAATAATTTTTATCGTCCAATTTTTTCTAAAGAATACGATAATCTGTATTTTTCTGTAGCTATTATATCAGGTGATACAAAAACATATATATCAGATAATAAGATTTTTGTTGAAGGTGGCTTAGAAGGAAAGATAATGGATAATGAAACTAATTATGATATAAGAAGTTTAGAAGTTTTAAATAATTTAAATAATGATTTTACTAATATAATGAATAATAAACTTAATAACTTTTTAGAAAAAATTCAAAAATATAAGAGTGATATTTTAGGATTATCAAAAAGCTATTATCAAAAAACTAGAGAAAAAGAAGAAAATTATTGGTTAAATTTAAAAATAAAAAGTAATATTAATTTCAATATTAATAAAAAGGGTTTAATTTATGAGGTGCACGATGAAAAATAATTCTAATATTTTAACTTACTTTTTAGCTCGTAGTTTGTTTTTAGGTGGTGGTATTTCAATTTTATTTTTATACAGTGATAAAGATGCATACATTTCAGTGATATTAGGTTCACTTTTAGGAATCGCTGTAATTTATTTAATAAATTATTTTAAAAAAAAGATAAATATGCCTTTAAGCTCATTTTTAAAAAATGATTCTATTTTAAGCATTATAATTAAAATTATACTAATAGGTTTCATTTTATTTGGAATTTTTGTCTTACTAATTATTTTATCCACTTTTTTATATTCATATTTCCTTCCATTTACTCCATCAATTATTTCTTGTTTACCATTCATATTTTTAGCATCTTTTTTAAACACAAAATCTATAAAAAAGATAATATATGTTGCCCAAATATTATTTGTTATAAGTATTGTTTTAATTATTTTAAAAACTTGTCTTTTGACAAATAAATTTGATTTTAATAATTTACTTCCCTTTTTTACTACTAAACCTACTAATATATTTAAAACTAGTTTAATATTTGCAATTTTATCTACTGCTCCATTTATCACATTAGTAGATGAAAATATAGACTTTAAAAACAGTTTAAAATATTATTTAATTAGTTCATTTACAATTCTAGTAGTAGTGTTAACTTTAACAATTGTTTTAGGAAACTTAGTAAATATTTATAGTTATCCTGAGTATTCTGTTTTAAGAAAAATAAGCTTTTTCAAATTTATTGAAAATATTGAAAATTTTATTTCAGTAGGATGGTTTTTTGATATATTTATTTGTATGTCAGTTAGTTCATTAAAGATTAAAAATATTATAAATGTTAAAAAAAGTTATATACCATTTTTAATAAATCTAATACTATTAATTATAGTTAATCAATATACTGCTAATAACTTTTATAATTCAATGATAATATATAAAAGTTTTCCTACTATACTATTTATATTTATGATTTTATTATTTATGTTAATATATATTAAAATTTGGACAAACAAAAAAGCAATTAAAAACTAATATAATTGCTTTTTAAATCCAACGAGATATATATATAACTCTTGTTGTGTATTCTTCATAATTATCAAATATTTTAATAATTGACTTTATTATTTCTTTTAATATATCAGTAGCATTTTTTGCTACTTTTATTGTAACTATTTGTTTTTGCATTTCTTTTCTGAATGCAAAATCATCTATATATTTATTAACTACTTGATCAAGTTGTTTAATACGTTCTACATCTTCATTATCATTAATATCTATTTTAAAAATATATTTTTGATATAATTTTACTATCTTATCACTTATTTTATCGTCTTCATACGGAGTCCAATTGATGATTTTATAGAAATTTGGACAATAGCTAATTATTTCTTTATTTACATTCAATATTATCACCACTACCTTAATAAAATACTACTACAAATAAATTATTTTGTAAATAGTTATTTAGTGTTATAATTAATATAATAATGGAGGTATAAATTGGCAACAAGAAAAAAATTAAAGAAGGAAGTTTATTTATTTATTGGTTTAATTATCGTAATTGTCGGAGGAGTTATATTTGGTATTAATAAATTTAAAGAATATCAATATCATAAAACTAATGAGTATAAATTATTAAATTTGGGTTATTCTAATGATGAAGTTGACTTTTTATTAGATTTAAACGATGATGAAATTATAAAATATGTTTTAAGTCAAGAAAAAAATAGTAAAATTATTAATATATTAAATGAAAAATACTTTTTAACTAAAAACTTTAATTTATATATCGAATATATGAATAATAATAAAGATTTAAGTTCATCAGAAATTGTTAGAAATATTAATATTCATTTAGATAAAAATTTTTATGAAGATACTGAAAAAGCAAATATTACCTTAGATACTACTTTGCTTGTAAATAAACACTATTTACTTGATAAAGATTACATTCCTGATGATTTAGTAAATGTTTCTCAAAATTATGCTTGGGGAGAAGTTGGTAGTCAAAAAGTTCGTGTGGTTGCTTATAATGCCTTTTTAGATATGTGGAATGCTGCTAATGAAGAAGGATATTACTTGATGATTAATTCCTCTTATAGATCTTATGAAGATCAAGAAATAGTTTATAATAATTATAAAAATTCTAGTGGTGAAAGATTTGCTGATTCAATTGCTGCAAGACCTGGTTCTAGTGAACATCAAACTGGACTTGCTTTAGATATATTTAGTAAAACTAATACAAATAAAAACACATTTTCCCAAACCGATGAAGCTAAGTGGTTAAAAGAAAATGCACATAATTTTGGTTTTATATTAAGGTATCCTGAGGATAAAGTTGATATTACAGGTTATTCATTTGAATCTTGGCATTACAGATATGTAGGCAAAGATATTGCTACATATATTTACGAAAATGATATTACTTATGAAGAATATTATGCTTACTTTTTAGAAGATTGAAATACTTTCAATCTTTTTAATTGCATATCTTCCTCTTTTGGAACTATTTGAGGATTTAATTCTAAAAACATATTATTTAAATCTGGGGAAAACATTTTTTTAGAATACCCTACTACTTCTAAAATATCCATTTCAATCAAAGGTAAAATCATTTCTTTATATATTTCAAATACTCTTTTCTTTTCATTTTTTTGGTTATAGAACGCCGCAAAATCAGTTACTGTTTTATTTCTTTTCATACTTAAAAAATATAAAAGTGTTTGATAATCTACTCCATTTAATCTATGATTACAATTATTAGCTATTGTTTGCATTACAGTTTCTTTTTCCATTTCTAATTTTACTGTTTCTAACATAAAATTTAAAAATTTTGTTAAATCTTTTGTATCTTTTGCATCAGCAATTAATTTACCATATTTTGCACCTGCAAAACTAATTCCACGATTAAATATTATAAAAGGATAATCTTTCTTATTTAACAAATACCATAAGGCCATAGTTCTTGAAGTTCTTCCATTTGCATCAAAATATGGATGAATAAACACAAAATAAAAATGCATAATTTGGGATTTTATATATTCATCAGTCATAGATTCATTAAAACTTAAAGAATGTAAAAATTCAAAATATTTTCCAATTAAATATGGAATCTGTGTCCATAAAACTCCTTCATCAATTGCGCTATCATGTAATCTGCCATTACGTAAAATATAAACTGTATCAGTCCTATAATATTCTCCCATTCTAATTAAGTCTCTATATTCAATCAAATCTTTACTTAATATTTGATATAATTCTCTTAAATGTTCTTCATCTATTTTTCTATGTCTTAAAATATATTGATATCCTCGATAAAGATTTTCTATTCTTCTTTTAACAACTTCACTTTTTACTCTTTGAGTTTTCCTTTTTATAACATCTTCTATTAGGCTGACATCATAACCATAACCTTCAACTTGATTATTTGATTGTATTTCGTGAGAAAATAAAACTTTTTTAGCTAAGTGTAAATCTGATATTTCAGGACTTAATGTTAAAAATTCTTCTATTTCTTCTTTTATTGGAGTTAATTGTTCTGGATGATAATAAAAATTATTACCACTAGCATCAGGTAATTCTATATAATCTCTAAATTGCACAATAATTTCCCCCTTTTTTATTGCTGTATTTTATTATAATACTTTGATTTTGTCAAATTAATGTATGTTATTAGTTTATATCTTTCTTTTTATTTCCTATTAAATAAAATACGATAATAATTAATAATAAAAGTATTAAATAAATTGAAAAATATTTAATATCATTTGATAAAGTAGCAAAATTATTTATTGTCAAATAATTAACAAAATTAATGGAAAAATTATTATGCAAGCTATTTATACCAATAGTTACTATATTTTTTTGATAGTAAGATAGAATATTACATAAAATTAAAGTTAGACTATAAATTAGTATTCCAAATTTATTAAATATCTTATAAATAAATATTGATAATATTATAAATAATAGAATAATAATAACTAATTTTAGTGTCCAATAAGCAAATATTAAAATAAAGCTTTGATTGTATATATTAGTTGGTATTTGAAAGTTATTATAGCAAAAGAAAAAAGAAACAATTATATTTAAAAGGAAAAACAGTATCAAAATCAACAAATTAGATTTTATACACTTTATTATTGTAAATTTATAATATTGTTTTATATTTTTAAAACGGCATAAAAATAAATAGTTATTATCAATATCTTTTACTATATTAATTGTATTATATAGTATTAAGCAAATTAATATTAAAATTGTTCCTATATAAGAGTATGAACATAAAATCATTGTAAAAAAATCATTTCGTCCTCCACCATAACTTATACCCAATGTTAAGCTACCTAATAATAGTATTAAAAAATATAATTTATATTTATTTTCTTTAGTTTTCATTTAATTTAATGGTTCCTTTTTCAAAACAATATATTTTATCGCATAATTTATTTATATCCTCTTTTATATGACTACTTACAATTATTATTTTTTTATTCTTTATTCTTTTTAAATAATCAATTATTTTTTCCCTACTTTTTTCATCTACTCCATTAAAAGGTTCATCAAAAATCATGATTTTAGGATCTTCCATAATTACACTTGCTATACCTAACTTTTGTTTCATACCCATTGAGTATTCATAAAATTTCTTATTTTTTTCTTCATATAAATTAACAATTTTTAATGTCTCTATAATTTTTTCATCATTTATTTTATTTTGAATTTTAGCAAGTATTTTCAAATTTTCAAATCCTGTTTTTTCCGGATAAAAACTGGGTATATCA
Organism: uncultured bacterium; assembly: GCA_949296605.1. Lineage (GTDB taxonomy): Bacteria > Bacillota_I > Bacilli_A > RF39 > UBA660 > Onthocola_B. Next base: position 45,158 of record CASFPB010000039.1, on the reverse strand, counting down.
ATAAAAGCCCTTAAATCAGTTGGAAAACTCGAATTATCACAATAATTTATGTTGTCAATTAATATTTCTCCATTACTTGGTATATAAAATGAACAAATTAATTTTAATAGAACACTTTTTCCACTACCGTTTTCTCCTACAAAACCATATATATTTCCTGATTCAAATTTTAAATTGACATTATCAAGTACTAAATTATCTTTAAACTTTTTTGATAAATTTCTTATTACTATTTCCATATTACTCCTTATTAAATTAATTATTTTTATTGCAATCTATTATAAACTTTTCTTTACTTTTATAAATAATTTTTAAAATAACAAAAGAAATTATTACTAGTATTAATGGAATTAAAATCATTTCTAATATGTTTTTAGCATAACCTATATTTAAAATATTTAATAAATTAAATCTTGATGAAAATGAATTATATATTATCTTACTAATTAAAAAACCAAATATTATTTCAAGTATAATATCTATTATTATAAATAATAAAAAGCTTTCAATTCCCACAATTGCTATATTACTATTTTTTCTTGCAATTATTAAACCTAAGTTAATATAAAATATAGTAAAAAATAATATTGATACAAAATATAAAATGCAATATATTAATGGATTTATGTAAACATAGAATGAATAATAGCTTTCACTATTTAATATATAATCATAATGAAAATGACCTGAATATATTAAAGACGCTATAAATAATATTAATAATGGAATAAAAATTATCCAAATATTTTTATAACAATTAATAAATGTTTCTTTTAAAAATTCATTATATTTTTTTCTATTTAGTATATTGTTAATTATTTTATTTTTACATATTTTACAAAATGGAATTAATGATGGAACTACTAAAAATATAACTAACAAATAATTCATTATACTAGCTTTTTGTTCCATTAAAGAAGTAAAAAATACAGTAATTGTATCAGCAGTCTTTACATCATTTTCTTCAAATTCTTTTATGTATTCAAGACAATTATCGCTTTTATTTTCAAGACAACTATAATATAAATTTTTTTGACTACTATACATACTATCATATTCTTTTTTTACTGAAAAAAACGATAACATAAAAATTATTAAAATAATTAACATTGAAACTATACTTATTAAATTTTTCTTTAAAAACTCCATTTTTACTCCATATCTTCTTTTTGACAATTGGGACAATAATAAGTGCTTCTTCCACCAACTTTAATTTTTTTTATTATATTTCCACAATTTTTGCATTTTTCCCCTTCTTTTTTATGAACATTTAAGTATTGTTGAAATCTTCCTGTAACTCCTAATGATGATGTATAACTTCTTATAGTTGTGCCACCACACTTTATAGCTTCTTCAATAACTTTTTTAGAACTCACCTTTATATTTTCGCACTCATTTAGAGTAATATCTTTTCCTTTTTTTAATGGATTTATTTTAGATGAAAATAAAACTTCATCAGCATATATGTTACCTAAACCCGAAATTATAGTTTGATCAAGTAAAATTGTTTTAATAGGTAAATTTTTTTTGTGAATTTTTTCATATAAATAATTTGCATTTAAATTTTTATCCGTTGGTTCAATTCCTTGCTTTTTTATTGCTTCTACCTTATATAAATCTTCTTTTTTTATTAAATTCATTCTTCCAAATTTTCTTGTATCATGATACCTTAAATCTATATTATCAGTAAATGTAATAATTACATGTTCATGTTTACTTATCTCTTCATCTCTCTTTTTTACAAAGAATTTACCTTCCATTCTCAAATGACTAAGCAAGTAATATTTTTCTAAATCAAATATTAACCATTTTCCAATTCTTTTTATATCTACAATTGTTTTTCCTGGTAATTGATTTTTAAAATCATCTATATCACTTTCTATCATTTTAGGATAAATTATATTTACTTCTTTAATTTTTTTATTTAAAATCATTCTTTTTAAAGTATTTCTAACAGTCTCAACTTCTGCTATTTCCGGCATTTAATCACCTACTTTTTATTTTGCTTCATACCAGTTTGTTCCAGTATCAATTTCTACTTTTAATGGAACATCTAATTTATATACGTTTTCCATTTCTTCTTTTATTATTTTTTTAACTTGTTCTAATTCATTTAATTTTACATCAACTATTATTTCATCATGGACTTGTAATAAAATTTTACTTTCAATGTTATCTTTTTTAAATCTATGATGGACATTAATCATAGCCATCTTCATTATGTCTGCACTAGTTCCCTGAATTGGGGTATTCATTGCCATTCTTTCTCCCATACTTTTTATCATATAGTTAGGATTATTGATTTCATCTAATATTCTTTTTCTATTAAATAAAGTTTTAACATAACCATTTTCATGAGCATATTTAACTATATCTTCTGTATATTTTTTTACCTCAGGATAAATTTCAAAATATTTATTTATAAAACTTTCAGCATCTTTTCTAGATATATGTAGATTTTCTCCTAAACCAAAGCCACTAATTCCATATACAATACCAAATATTACAGCCTTTGCAGTTCTTCTCATTGTTTTTGTAACTTCTTCCTTGTTTATTCCATAAATATCACTTGCAACTTTTGTGTGAATATCTAATCCATCAATAAAAGATTGAATTAACTTAGGACATTTAGATATGTGTGCAAGAATTCTAAGTTCTATTTGTGAATAATCAGCACTAAGCAGTAAGTCATTTGAAGGGACAAATGCTTTTCTTATTTTTCTTCCTAATTCATCTCTAACTGGTATATTTTGTAAATTTGGTTCAGTTGATGATAATCTTCCAGTTCTAGTTAAAGTTTGTTTATATATAGTATGTATTTTACCATCGTTTAAAATGCAATTTTCTAAGCCATCAATATAGGTGTTTTTCAATTTTGCAAGTCCTCTATATTCGAGAATTTTTTCAGCGATTGGATAGTTTTCAGCAAGTTTTTCTAAAACTTTAACATCTGTTTTATAACCAGTTTTATTTTTCTTGCCCTTAGCTAATTGTAATTTGTCAAATAGTATTTCACCTAATTGTTTAGGACTATTAATATTAAATTCTATTCCTGCTAAATTATATATTTCTTTTTCTAATAGTTCTAATTTAACAGTAAATTCTTCACCCATTTTCTTTAATTCATTTTCATCAACTTTAATACCTGTTATTTCCATATCAGCTAACACATTAATTAATGGCATTTCAATATTTTTAAATAAATCTATTTGATTTTCTTCAATTAATTTATTTTCTAATTTTTCTTCTATATCATATAAAAACAAACACTTTTTTACTACTTCTTCTTTATTTGCAAAATTATTTTTCTTTGAAACATCAAAAAATTCTATTTGATAATCTAATTGATTAGCTAAAAATGCTAAATCATCTTTAATATTATAATTTAAAATATAACCAGCAATTGATACATCAAAACTTGAATTTATATATATTTTTGTATTACCTATTATTTTTTTAGTATCATAAGTTATTATATTTTTATCTTTAATTAAATCTAATACATCTTTAATTAAATCTTTTTTTACATAATAATTATTTTTCCCATCGGTAATTGTTAAGCATACTTGATTTGCTTTATGATAATTCTCATTATCTAATTCTAAATAAATTGCTATTTTTTCATTTAAATTAAGTTCACTTATTGAAGTTATTTCTTTATATTCTATTTTTACTTCTTCTTTTTTTACAATTGTAGTTTTTAATAATGAATAAAATTCTAACTCATTATATATTTCTTTTAATTTTGTATCATCTTTTAAATCAAACTTTAAATCTTCTAAATTAATATTTAATGGAACATCTCTATAAATTGTAGCAATATTTTTACTCATAAATGCATTTTCTTTATCATTTATCAATTTTTCTTTTGTTTTACCAGTAACATTTTCAACATTATCATATAAATTTTCTAGTGATTTATATTCTTGAAGTAATTTTAATGCTGTTTTTTCGCCAATCCCTTTAACGCCAGGAATATTATCAGAACTATCTCCCATTAATGCTTTTAAATCAATTATTCTAATTGGTTCAATTTTATAATCATCTACAAATGTTTTATAGTCATATCTTATAAATCCTGTTTGTTTTAATAATTTTACTTCTGTTTCTTCACTTATTAATTGAAGTAAATCTTTATCACTAGATACGATTACACTTGCAAAATCTTTATCTTCTTCTGTCATTTTTACTATAGTTCCAATTATATCATCAGCTTCATAAGGTTCTAGTTCAAAATGTTTAATATTCATAGCATCAAGAATTTTTCTAGCTATTGGCATTTGAACTTTTAATTCATCAGGTGTTTGTTGTCTTCCTTCTTTATAAAAATCATATTGTTCTTTACGAAAGTTTTTCCCAATGTCAAAAGCAACTGCAATATACTTGGGATTTTCTTCATTGATAATTTTATTAATCATTGATACAAAACCAAACAAGGCATTGGTTGGCATGCCTTTTGAGTTTTTCATCATATTCCCACTATATGCAGTTGCATAATAACTTCTAAACATTAAATTATTTCCATCTATTAAAATCAGTTTTTTTACCATATTTTTCTTCTCCATCCTTTAATAGTATATCATAATTAATGTTATTTACCGTATTTTTTTCTACTTTGTATTAAAAATGTTTCAAAATCATTTTCATACTCATTTTTATATTCACTTACTAACGTTTTAAACAAATTTATTCCTATTTCACATTTTCTTCTTACTTCTTCTTCATCTTCATTTAAATACATTGCAATTTCAAATATCGATTTAATAACGCCATTATCAGCTCCGATTCTCATCGCTGTTATAATTTGTAGCTCATCAGGTAAGCATTGAATAAACAATTTAAATCTTGGGTTGCTAAATGGTGTAACAACTTTTTCATTAGTTTCTTCAGGCATGTTAAAATAGCTATAGATTTTTAATAGTCTTTTAGTTTCTTCTTCTCTATAATAAAAAATTAATACTTCCATTTTGCTTATAGCAATTTTTAATAATTTTAATTCTTTTTCATCCAATTTTTCATTTTTATTTTCTTCTTCTAATGAAGTTCCAAAACATTTAGTTAATACTGAATAATAAGCAGATTTAGGATTAATTGTTCTTTTTAAAAATTCAATTTCTTCAGTAGTTATATTTAATATTTGTTTTAATGTTAAGCCAAAGTAATATCTTTTAGTTTCTTCTTTTTTTCTATAAAGTTTTAATGATTCTCTTAATGCACTTATAGCAGAATAATAAGTTCTTAATTCAGTTTTACTTAAATAAACTGGTATTAATCCTTCTCTTAAAAAATCATCATTAAATAATCTAGTAAGTAAATTTATGCTTTTACTATCTTTTTTCCTAGTTGATCTAAGATATTTTATTTCATCAATCGTTGCATCTAAAATATCCATTAAACTACCTATTTCAATCTTTGTTTTTAACATCGATTTTCGTTTTCGTATTTCAAGAAGTTTTTCTTTTATCTTTTCTATAGATACACTAACAACTTTTATTGTTTCTTCATCTACTTTATTTAATAAATTATATTTTTTACCAAATCTATCAATTAAGGATTTTTGCTCTAATTCACTTAATTTTTTTTCATTTACAAGTTCGTTTATAGCTTCTAATACATCTGACTTTTTAAAGCCTATAAAGTTATACCAAAAATAATTTGTATTTAACGAAAATTTACTAAAGGTATTTAAATCATTATTCTTTTTATCAGCTAGGTGTTTTCTCATTCGTTTTAATGCATTACTTCTTATTTGATCTATATTTTCTCTTGAACAACCAAGTTCATCTGCTATATTTTGAATTGATTTAGGTTTTTGATTATAAAATCCAAAATATTGTTCAATTACTTTTCTTTGAATGCCTGTTAAAACACTAAACAATTCTTCTATCATCAAATTTATTTGTTTTCTTTCATATATTTCATCTGGTAATGGGGACGATTCATTTTTTATTGCACATAATAAAGTATATTCTGCTTCTTCTGGTCCCCTACCCAAAGAATCATATAATGATATTGTATCTTCACAGCACATTAAAACATTTCTAATTTTTTCTATTGACATACCTAACATTTCTGATAGTTTTTCTTCGCTTGCTTCTTTTCCATTTAACATATAATAATCTCTTTGAGTATATATTATTCTAAAATAATCGTTTAACATTGAATCAGGAATTCTTATTGATCTAATGTTTTTATTTATGTATTTCCTAATAACGTTTTTTATAACAACATAAGCATATGATGAAAATTTATAACCCTTTGTATAATCAAAATTTCTAATTGCATTAATTAATCCAATGAATCCTTCTTGAACTAAATCATCATATTCTACTTTTTCTTGTTCATATTTTGGTATTAGGGATCGAACAAAATTTTTATATTGCTCTACTAGTAAATCATAATAATAAGCTATGAAAGTTTTATTTTTTTCTGGTTCTTTACTTAATTCTTTTAAAATCTTAAATATTTCTAATTGTTCTTCCCACAATAATATATCCTTATCTTGTTTATTTTTCATTTTGCTTTCTGTATAACTTAAGTATAATTTAATTAGTTTTTTTAATGTTTCATTTTCATCTAAGTAAGCATCATTTTCTACTAAATCACTTAAAACATTTTCAAAATCAGGATATTTTTTTATAATTTGCTTAAAATTAGTATTATCTATCACTAATCCAAATTTAGTTAATATTTCTAACATTCCATTTAAATTTTCTTTAAATATTGCAATAAACCAACCAATTTTTAAACTTTTCCAATCGTTTTTTATATCTAAAACTACTTTTTCATAACAAAATTTATACATTAAATTTGCATCATCACATAATATTTCATTACATATTTTAAAATAATATTCGTATGGTTTATTGTAAAAAGAAAATTCTTCACTTAATTTTTCTACAATCACACTTATATCCATTATTAATTCCCCCAGTAATAGTTATATATTTTAACATATTATTTCAAAATTGCAAATAAAATAAAGTATAGAGGTGTTTATGTTATTTAATTTGTTTAATATTATTAAAGATATGTTATTTTTTACAGGAAGCTATTCTAATAATGTTTTTCCTGAACCACTTAATGCTATAGAAGAAGAAAAATGTATAAATGATATGTTAAATGGAGATAAGAATTCTCGCAATAAACTTATTGAGCACAATTTACGTTTGGTTGCACATATAGTTAAAAAGTTTGATACCAAAGATGTTGATACTGATGATTTAATAAGTATTGGAACTATTGGTCTTATTAAAGGAATTGATACATATAATAATGATAAAAAAACAAAAATTACTACTTATGCTGCTAGATGTATTCAAAATGAATTATTAATGCATTTTAGAGCTAATAAACATGTTAATGTTACTGTTAGTTTAAATGATGCTATTGGGTATGATAAAGATGGAAATGAAATAAGCTTAATAGATGTAATAAAAGATAAGGATAAAGATTTATTTGACCAACTTGAAATTAAAAACAATATTAATTTATTAAATAAATATCTAAATCTTTTAAATGATAGAGAAAAAGAAATTATAGTTAAAAGATATGGATTATTTAATACTAAGGAAATGACGCAAAAAGAAATAGCAAAAGAGTTAAAAATATCTAGAAGTTATGTTTCTAGAATTGAAAAAAGAGCACTTACTAAAATGCTCACTGAATTTATTAAAAACAAAAATATTTAATTTTTATATAAGACGTTTTAATAACATATCTAAATCTAAAATTGGTAATTCTTTATTAAATGTGGTTTGGTATGTTTTAACTATAAATATAAATAATGCTATACCATTTTCGCATTTATCATAAGCTTCTTTTGGACTTATTTTAAATTCTTTTGCTAGGCTTGTTAAAGAATGGATGCAACCATCACTTAATCCCATTCTTTTAGCAGTTATAATACGATACTCTTCTGGTAAAATATTAATAAATTCTTGAAAATATGGATGCGTAAAAGGTGTTTTAATTTCATTTAAATTTATATCAGGTAATGCATCCAAATATTCTATGTCATCTTGTTTATCTATTTTAGTAGTATCATTTGGTAATTTTGACTCTTCTTTTTTAGGTAATTTATTTTTACCTTTCCTATAATTTTTTAAATATTTTCTTAAACAATTTATTGCTCGGTAGTATTGACCTTTCTCAAAATCATTTAATTCAGTTAGATTATAATTATTATTTGTGAAATCTATGCCAAAGACTTTGACTAAAATATCATAATTTTTTGTATTTTGTGGATAATTATCTTTTATAAATGCTATTTCTTCTTCTGTAGCTCCCAGTATTTCTTGTAATGTTTGATGTTTAGTTTTGTATGTTCTAACAGATATCAAACAATTAGTAAACTCTTCTAATGCTTTAATATATTCTACTTTTTCTTCAATTGATAAATTATGATAGTTTTCATCGGTTTTATCAAAATTATCCCCAAATACTTTTATTAAAACATTAAAATTTGCAAAATTTTGTGAAAAGTTTTGTTTAATCAAATTAAATTCGTCAATTGACATATTTAAAATTTCAAAAATAGTTTTTCCAACGCCTACTATTTCTCTATGCGTTTTTATTGTTTTTCTTAAATCATTTAAAGCGTTATTATAGGTTTGATTTTTATGATTATTAAATGAACAAACTATTTTATTTGTTTGGTCTAAATTTTCTCCGAATACTTCTATTAATATTTGGTATCTATCTGATTTATTTATATAATAAAGTCTAATTAATTCTAATTCTTCATTTGATAGTTCTAAAAGTTCTTGAATAGTTTTACAATCTTTTTGCTCATGGCGATGTTTTTCTAATTTTTTTTGCAAATTTGTTATAAATGAACTATAATTAAATAACTCTTTATCAGATAAGCTAGCGTAAAAATAAACGTTAAATTCGTTTAAATTTTCACCATATATTCCATAGATAATATTTTTTAATTTTGCTGAAGCTATATACGTTTGATTTAAATAAACCATTTCTTCATCAGATGCGTTTAAATACTTTTGCAAATTTCTTCTATTATTGTTAAATACTCTAAATCCTCGTATTTTGTCTTTTAAACTTCTTATACATTTATTATATTCTATTTTTTCTTCTTCGCTTAATTCATTAAAGCTTTTATTTGTTTGATTTAATTCATTTCCAAAAACTCTTAATATTATTTGAAAATAAGAATCATTTATAATTTTACATTTTATAAATAACATTTCTTCATCAGTTGCATTTAGTATTTCTTGCAAAGTTATATTATTACTTGAATTTAATTTTCTGTAATTAGTTAATTCTTTTTTTAAATACGAAATAGATTTAAAATATTTATTTTTTTCACTATATTCTAATTCATAATAACCTGAATTTATTTGATCTAAGTTATTTCCAAAAACTTTTATTATTATAGAACGGTTAGCCGTTTTACTTAATACGCTATCTTTTAAATATTTTATTTCTTCTTTGCTTGCATTAAGTATCTCCTGTAGCGTTCCTAATCTAAATTCAGGTAGAACTTCGCATCGTTTATTTAAACAATTTTTTAAATAACAAAATGCAATATTATAATAAGTTGCCTCATTACTTGGCGATGCTATTATACCTGATTTTGGTTGATCAAAATTACTACCAAATAATTCTGATAATATTTCACAGTAAGAAGAACATATAATAATCTTTTTTAAATTTTCATATTCTTCATCGGTTGCTTTTAAATATTCTTGTAAAGTTATTTCGTATTGACTTTGATCTTTTGTTTTTAAAATTGTTTTAATTGCTTCAATTGCTTCTATTGCTTTTGTTGTTTCACTTGAATTTTTAATTTTTACTTTTGATAAATCTTTTCCGAAAACTCCATATAGTGCATTTTTTAAATTTTCTTCAAGATCATTATCAATTATTAAAAAAACAATATCTTTTGTATAATGTGCAAAATTATTCCAAAATCCTTTTGATATTCTGCAATCAACATCTTCAAATTCATAATAATCTTTTATTTTTTTAGCTCTTACAGGGTTACCTAATTTTCTTAATGCCTTTGCTTCTATTTGCCTTATTCTTTCTCTTGTAACATTAAATATTATACCTATTTCCTCAAGTGTATAAGGTTTTCCATTTATTAAACCAAATCTATACATTATAACCGATTTTTCTCTATCTTTTAACTCATTAAGCATTTCATTTAATCTAATACTTAAATCTTTTTGTTCAAATGTTTTTGTTGGCGATTCAAAAAAAGTATCTTCAATGAAATTCCCTAGCTCTGAATCATCTTCATCACCAACTGTAGCATTTAATGATGCTGTTGATGTTTCTGTGTCAAATCTAATTATTTCTAATACTTTATCTGAAGTCATGTTTAATACTTCTGCAATTTCCTCAATAGTTGGTTCTCTATTTAGCTTAATTGATAAATTATTTTTAGCTATATGTAAGTTTTTTATATCTTCACTCATATGAACTGGCACTCTAATTGTTCTAGATTGTTCACTTATTGCCCTTGTAATAGTTTGTCTAATCCACCAAGTTGCGTAAGTAGAAAATTTGTATCCCTTCTTATAATCAAACCTTTCTACTGCCTTCATAATCCCTATATTTCCTTCTTGAATAAGGTCTTGTAGCCCTAAACCTTTGTTCAAATATTTTTTGGCAATAGAAGCTGCTAGACGTAAATTTGCTTCAATTACTCTATCTTTTGCTTGTTTACTGCCCATTTCTATCTTTTTAAATAATTCAAGTTCTTCTTCTTTTGATAATAATGGTATGCTACCTATTTCTTTTAAATACATGCCTATTGAATCATCAATTTTAGAATTTTTAGTTTCATCTTCATAATATTCGTTTGCTTCTTTTTCTGATTCATTTGTTAAGATATTTTTTATAGTTGCATAGGCAATTAAAAGTTCAGTTACTAACTCATTATCACTAATTCTATCTATATATGAAATTGTTATATTTTTTCCTTTTTTTAAAAAGTTAAATATTAAAGCATCAACTTGCGAATTATTATTTATTAAATTTTCAATTAAACTAAAATCTAAAACTATATTATATTTATTTAATAAATTTAATAACTTTGATAAATCACTTAACGTTTTAACTTTTAAGAACAACTTTATAAGCCAATCAATATTTAAATTCTTTATATCCCCTTTTATTTTTTTTAATATACTTTCTCTAATTTTTATTATGTCTTGTCTATTAACTTCGCCATTTATTTCATATTTTTTTATAATTTCAATATAAAATTCACTTGATTTATTATAAAAACCATATTCTTGCATAAGCTGATATAATAAAATACTATTTTTCATTTATCCTCCTTTCTATAAAACTAATTTTATGTTTTCTATTAGCGCATCAATATTGGGGATGTTTTGATTATACAATTCTTTATATTTTTCAATTATTAATATAAATATGTTTATTCCTTTTAAACATCTTTTTCTTGCGGTTTCAATATCAATATTAAATATTTCCGCTAATTCTTCAATGGAATGAATTTTTTCATCATATACTAAACCTAATCTTAATGCTGTAATATATTGATATTCAATAGGTAGTAATATTAAAAATTCTTTAAAAAATGGATGTTTAAATGGTGTTTCCACCGTTGTATATTCTTTACTTGTTAAAATTTCAACAGGGCCTTCTGTTTCGATTTGTTGTAAATTTCCATCTTTCGTATTTTCTCTTTGCATACATAAATATGTTTGTAATATTGCTATCGTATCATTTAACAACATATTTGCTTCACTAGATAATTTATTCAAATTTCCTATATTTCTAAAATCAATTCCAAACATACTTACCAAAAATTGATAACTTCTTGTATTTTGTGGATAAATTTCATTTAGATATTCTATTTCTTCATCTGTTGCATTTAGTATTTCTTGCAAGGTTTTATAATCTTTTCCATTGTCACGATATTTTTTTAGCCTTACTGATAATGATTTTATTGCTGCAAAATAAGTTACCTTCTCTTCATCAGTTAGTTGTTCACATAGTTCATTTGTTCCTTTAAAACTTTCTCCAAAAACTTTAACAAGAACAACATAATTTTTAGTTTTTTTAGGAGTAATTTCACTTAAAAAGTCTATTTCTTCTTCTGTTGCTTCAAGTATTTCTTGTAAAGTTTTATATTTAATATTTTTATTTTTCCTATAATTTTTTAATCTAGCTTTTAATGATGATATTGCATTATTATATGTCTTTTTTTCTTCATTATTTAATAAAAACTTCTTTTCGTTAGTTCCTTCAAAATCCTCTCCAAATACTTTTAAAATCACTTTGTAAATTTTTGAACTTTTATCTGTTTCATCCATCAAAAATTCTATTTCTTCTTTTGTCGCGCCTAATATTTGGGAAAGTGTTTTAAAATCAAATTTCTTTGTTTCTCTGTATTTTTCTAAAAGGCTTTTTAATCTTATTATTGTCTGTGAAAAAGTTCTTTTTTCTAGTGTTGTTAAACTATCATAACATTCATTTGTTTTTTTAAAATCATTACCAAATACTTTTGATAATATAGTATAAGTCTTTGTTTTTTTAGATATTTTTTTATTTAAAAAATCTATTTCTTTTTCTGTTGCATTTAATAACTCTTGTAAAGTTTTAGGTTTACACTTTGTTTCACTTCTTTTAATAAATCTTTTTAAGCAATTTAGAGCGTTATAGTAGGTTTTTCTTTCTTCGTTGGTTAAATAATTTAATTTTTTATTTGTGTCCTTTAATTCTATGCCAAATACCTTAACTATAATTTTATAGTTTTTTGTATTTTTAGGATATTGTTGTTTTATATATTCAATTTCTTCTGGTGATATTTTTATTATTTCGGCTAATGTTTTACCATTTTTTATTAAATTTTTTCTATGTTTTTCTAAAAATTTCCTTATTGATTTTAAAGCACTTCTGTATTTTTTCTTTTCGTCCCCATTTAGTTTGTCATAATTATAATTTGAATTTTCAAAATTATTTCCAAATACTTTTATAAGCAAAATATAATTTTTTGTATTTTTAGGATATTTTTGTTTTAAAAATTCCATTTCTTCTTCTGTTGCTTCAAGTATTTCTTGTAAAGTTTTATATTTTTTAATGCCATCTTTTAAAAACATATTTAAAGCTTGCAATGTATATCGATATAAATTTTTTTCTTTGTCTAATAAATTACAGTATAATGAGTCATCATTATCCAAATTTTCTCCAAATACTTTTAATAAAATTTGATAGCCTTTTGTTGTTTTAGGATAGTATTTTTTTATGTGTTCTATTTCTTCTTCTGATACATTTAATATATCTTTTAATTTTTTATATTCATGTAATTTTCCTGTTCTAAACTTTTGTAAATTTATTCTTAAAATATGAATTTTTTCAGAATATGCTACTTTTTCTTCGGCGCTTAAATATTTATAAAATTCATTTGTCCCATTTAATTCTTTCCCAAAGACTTTAATAATAATAGCAAATTTTTCATAATTATCATTAATATATTTTTTTAAAAAATCTATTTCTTCTTCTGATGCCCCTAATAATTCTTGTAATGTTTTAAATTTTCTAGATTTTCCATTTCTATAATTACTTAGTTTTAATTTCAAATTTAATAATGCATTATGATATGCTTCATTATCTTTGCCATGCAACATATATCTTAACTCATTTGTTCCTCTAAAGTTACTTCCAAATACTTTTGAAATAATTTTATATGAAGATGTTTCTTTTGATAAATTATTTTTTAAAAAATCTATTTCTTCTTCTGTTGCTTCCAATATTTCTTGTAATGTTTTAACTTTAATTAAATATCTATATGAAAATAAATCATTAATTAGAACATTTAATATCGTTACTAATTCGTTTATAGAATCATTATTTTTATCAATACATAATTTTGTGTAATCGTCTTGCCATAAATTTTTTAAAGTGTTACCTACATCAGTATTTTCATTTTTGGATAATATAAAATCCATTTCTTTTTCATTTGCATCTAAGAACTCTTGTAACGTAATATTAAATTTATTATTTGCAAGTATTTGATTCACTAATATATTTGGTTTTAAACAATAAATACATTTAATTATACTTAAAAATGTTTTATCATCTATATCCAATAAGTTTATAGGCTCAGTAATTATGGTCTTTTTACATAGCTTTTTTAATTTTTTTAATTTTGGATTTGTCGTTAATTCTTTTTCAAAATAAGATACAAATTCACTATATGTTAAACCTAAAATGTTTCTTATTAAAATTGATTTATTACTTATAAAATCATTAAGATTCTTATAAAGTTTTTTTAATGTTTCATAATCTTCTCTTGGCAATTCAAATTCATCAATACTTTTGTCTAAATTTATACCGAAATATTTATACAAAATTTTAAATTCTGGATTTAATCTAAAAATTATTGATATTCTTTTTAAAATGCTTTCATCACAATTTATTTTTTCTTTTAAATATACTTCTTTTTGCTTACCACCACTTACTGTTATTTCTCCATTTAAATTTTTAGCTGAATTATAATTTGTTGCACGCACATAATAATTAGGATTATTAATTAAATAATTAATTTTTTTTATAGCTTTTTTGGCATCAATAAGTTTAACTCCCTTTTTTAATAATTCATTATAATCTTCACCATAGCAATCCTGTAATGCTTTTTGGTATATCAGTGGCAGCCTACCTACATAATCTAAAATTAATAATTTATCTGTATTTTTGAAGTTATCCCAAAATATTTGTTCCATTTTATATTCCTTTCACAATAAGTCAATGGTTATTATTTTAACACAATAAGAAATCTTTTTAAATATTAACCTTTACTTTTGGGCAAAATAAAAAATGCTTTTAAGCATTTAATATGAATCGATGTTAATTTTTAATTTTTTCATTCCTTTTACATAAGCAAAGGCTTGAATTATTGTTCTTAATGCTGATGCATTTTTTCCATTTTTACCTATGATATTTTTCATATCATTTTCAGAAACTATTATTTCAATTATTTTTGTATCTTCATCAGATTCAAAGCATTCTACTTTAATAGATTCAGGATCTTTTACTAATTCTTTCACTAAAAATTCTGTGTATTCTACTACATTCATATTTAGTTACCTTTTTTTACTTTTGAATCAGCAAATTCTTTCATTATACCTTCGTTTTTAAATATTGCTTTTACTGTATCAGTTGGTTGTGCACCATTATTTAACCATTTTAAAGCAACTTCTTTGTTAATTTTTATTTCTGCTGGTTTTGCAATTGGATTATAAGTTCCAACAGTTTCGATAAATCTTCCATCTCTTGGACTTCTTGAATCAGCAGCAACTATACGATAAAAAGGTTTTTGTTTAGCTCCCATTCTTTTTAATCTTAACTTTACAGCCATTTTTCTCTCCTCACTTCCTATAAACATATTACTATATTAAATTTAGTATGTCAACTAATTTATGTTGACTCTTGTTTGATTTTTATTAAAAAAAGCATCATTCGGATGCTTCATTTAAATAATTTTCGTTTATGTCTTTAATTTCATCAAGTTCTTGTTCATCAAAAATTTCTTCATAATCATCTTCGTCTTCTTCCACACTAACTTTCACTTTTGTATCCCCTACAATTTCTACACCCATTTCTTTTTCGACATCTAGGCTTACAACATTATTTTCTATTTTTACATTGGAAACTGTGGGTTGTTTTAAGCATCTAACAATTATTTCTGATGCATCTTGCATATTGCGATCTTCTTTAAGTGGAACATTCATAACATCACTATAAGTAAAAGTTTGAGTTGTTACAGCAGTCTTTTTATCAGAGTCATATGAATACCAAACATTTACATCAAATGAACCATTAACTAAAACACTTCCTTTAGCATTCTTACTGCCATTAAATTTGTGATTAATTACCCAACAACCTAAAACAGTATTTGGAATTTCTTCTGGGGTTAAAGAAAATTTATTGCTACTGGTCTTTTTAGCTTTACCTATTACTGCTTTTGTAACTATTTCTTTATAACTAGACACGTAAATCACCTTCCTAATTAAATATATGCAAGATATAGTCAAATGAACACTTTTCGGTTATTTACTTTTTAGTTATCTTTTTTTATTTTATTTAATAAATTCTATATTGATTATTTTTATATTATTTGAAATTAAATTTTTATCATTATTTATAGGTTTTATCAAATCTGTAGATAAATATTTTTTTGAGTCATCTGCAAAAACAGTAACTAAGTTATCTAGTTCACTAATTGCCCCTGCTAAAAAATTTGCACCACTTGATATTCCAACTCCTAAGCCATATTTTTGAGATAATATTCTACTCATATTAATTGCATCTTCATCATCTATAAGTATTACTTCATCAATTAAGCTTTTATCAACTAATTTTGGTATGAAGTCGTCTCCTATTCCTTCAATTTTATGTGGGCCAATTATTATTCCTTCACTTAATAATGGCATAGTTTTAGGCTCTAATGCTATTATTTTTATTGTTTTATTATATTCTTTTAGTCTTTTTCCTACTCCCATTAGTGTTCCGCCAGTTCCTATTCCACTAACAAATCCATTTATATTTAAAGATTTGTTTATTATTTCTTCTCCTATTCCATAATAGTGGGCATTTATATTCATTATATTACTAAATTGATTCGGCCTAAATGCATTATTTTTTCTAGCATACAAGTCAGCTTCTTTTATTGTATCTTTAAATCCAGCATCAATTAAATGTAACTTTGCTCCATATAGTTCTATTAATTTTCTTCTTTCTACGCTTACACTTGTTGGCATAAAAATATGAACTTCATGCCCAAAATAACCCCCTAATGCCGCAAAGCTAATTCCAGTATTACCGCTCGTTGCTTCAACAATAATTTGATTATCTTTTAATAATCCCATCCGTTTTGATTCAGTTAAAATATACAAAGCTAACCTATCTTTTATACTACCGGTGTAATTATAATATTCTAGTTTTGCATATATATTTTTTATATTTTTGTTATATTCATATTTAATTTTAACCATTGGGGTATTTCCAATTATATTATCTATCATTTTTTACCTCTTTTCATTTGCTTTGACATAAAAAAACTTCATATCATACAAACTATAATATGAAGTTTAATGTTCAGTTATTTTAGTTCATATGAAAATTTATGTAATTTTATTTACATTTTTACATATACAACAATTACAATTTTTATATTCTATTATATTCATATTTTTTAAATTTCCTCCATTTTATTAAAAATCCTTTTATAATACAGGTAAATATATATTATCATAATTTATATTTGAATACAATTTTTTTCTTATAATATAATTAAAAAAATATTCATATTAATTACATTTACTAAATAATATTACACGTGTTATAATTTGGATGGTGATTTAAATGAAAGACAATTGCATATTTTGTAAGATTATTAATGGAGATATTCCTAGTAAAATATTATATGAAGATGATGATATTATGGTTTTGCTTGATGCTTATCCAGATACTGATGGTCATGCATTAGTAATACCTAAGAAACATTATGAAGATATTTATGATGTTGATAGTGAAATTTTTAATAAAATGATTACCAAAGCTAAAGAATATGCCAAAATAATTATGGAAAAATTAAATAAAAAAGGAGTAACATTTTTAATTAATTATGGTGATGTCCAAGCTATAAAACATCTTCATTTACATATTTTACCTGATTATGATAAAAAAACACACAAATATACTAACGATGAAGTATATAAATTAATTAAGGAGTAATATGACAAAAAGAAGAAGAAAAATAAAAAAGAAATTTTTATTTTCAATTTTTTTAATTATTGCCCTTCCCTTATTAGCTTATTTTTCTATTTTGTATTTTACTAATAATAAAGATAGCATTTTTGATAACAATAACAATAAAACTGAAAATAAAAATAACAATATTAAAGAAAATGAAGTATACAAAATAAATTTAATAGCTACTGGAGATGGATTAATTCATAATGCTGTTTATTCTTCTTATGAGCAAAGTGATGGTTCTTATGATTTTAGTGGTGCTCTTAAATATGTTAAAGACATTGTAAAAAATTATGATATTGCTTATTATAATCAAGAAACTCCATTTGCTGGTGGTGAGCCATCCGGATATCCAAGGTTCTCTACTCCATCAGAATTTGGAGATGCTATGATTGATGCTGGATTTAATATGATTTCCTTAGCTACTAATCATACATATGATAAAGGTGAAAATGGTGTTTTAAATTTTTATAATTATTTTAAAGGTAAAAAAGATATTGTCTATAATGGTATTGCTGATAGTTTTGAATCTAGAAATAATTTTATAATTGGAGAAAAAAATAATATTACCTATTCAATGCTTTCTTATACTACATCAACTAATGGCCTAAATGCTCCAAGTGGTAAAGAATATTTAGTAAATGTTTATGATAAAGAACAAGTAAAAGAAGATATTCTATCTTTAAGAGATAAAGTTGATGTTTTAATTGTAGCAATGCATTGGGGTGTTGAATATGTTTCCGAACCAAATAATAGTCAAATTAAAATTGCTGAATATCTTGCAGATTTAGGTGTTGACATTATTATTGGAACCCATCCTCATGTTTTACAACCTATAACAAAAATTGATGATACAATTGTAATGTATTCTCTAGGTAATTTTATTTCAAATCAATACGGAACAGATGATTATAATAAATTAATTGGATTTATGGCTACTCTAGATATTACTAAAACTATTAGTTCTAATAATGAAGTAACAATAGATATAGATAATTTAGGTGGTGAATTAATATTTACCAAATATAATGGTAATCCAATAACTACTGCCAATCATGATGGACATGTCGTTATACCTTTTAGTATGATGGTCGATGATAGCTATTTAAAAGATTATCAAAGATTATATACAAAATATAGTGATATTTTAAAAAGTATGGGAACTAATCTAAATATAGCCCCATTAGGAAATTAATTAAAAATAAAAAGCAATGTAAATTGATGCTTACTTTAAGAGTGGCAAATCAAAACATTGCTTTTTTAATTATTACTTTTTATAGCTTTTAAAAATTTATTCCATATTTTGCCGCTTGAATAATTTAATATTCCAACCTTATATACTTTCAATCCAAATTTAAGCATTATATAAACAAATATACCTAAAATTCCAATTGAAATTAGCATATCAAATATAGTTATTTGGCCTAGCAAAAATAATGTAGGACTTATAAATACTGATAAAAATGGAATATAAGAAATTATTCTAATAAATATTGATCCATCAAACATTGCAGCCATAATCGCTAAGTAATATCCTGCAATAGATATCAACATTATTGGAGATTGCAATTGATTAAAATCTTCAATATTTACAGTCATTGATGCTAATATTCCTGCAACAATTGAATATGCCATAAATGACAAAATTATTAATATAATTGTTAGAGGAATAATGTAAACTAATTTATTAATTATGCCCGTTTCTTTAAGCATATTTATTAAACTATTAAAATCTATTGGAATATCTACTAATGATGCTCCAAGTAAATGGCTTATATAAAAAGCAACTCCTACATAAAATATTAATAATAATCCTTGAATTATAACAAATAAATTACTTGCTAAAACTTTTGATAGTAAATGTTGTTTAGGTGATACATTTGATATAATTATTTCCATACTTCTAGTAGTTTTTTCTTCACATATTTCTCCCCCAACCATTTGAACTAAAAATATTATTAACATAAAAAATGGTAATATAAGGGTTGGAAATACACTACTCATTATTAAATCCATATTTTCATCAGTTGATGTTGAATCATTTAGTATAGTTCTTTCTACCTCAATATTCGATGATATATTTTGTAAAACTGTTGAATCTATATTACTAGAAATCATTCCAATTGTTGTTTTAGTGCTATTTAATGCTTGTAATACTATTTGGTATGTTAAATTGTCAATCTTATCTTCACTTATGATTTCAGCTTTTATGAATTTTTCTATGTCATTATTTATTACAATTATTATTTCTTTATCATTAATATCTTTTGTTATTTCTTCTAGATCACCAGAAATTTGTTCTGTGGTTATATTTTCATCTTCATTAATTATTTCTATATTTGCTTTAAAATATTCATATGCTAAATTAGTATTATCCATTACCAATATTTTAGTATCATTAGCAAAATCTCCTCCAAAAAATTTAATAATTGATGAAATATTAAATAAGCATACTATTGCTATTAATAATATAATGTTTGTTATTAAAAACCATTTTGATTTTATCTTCTTATTTAAACTTAATTTAGTTAAATATAAAAATTTCTTATTCATGAATTCCACCTACACTTTCTATAAATATTTCATTTAGTGTTGGTTCAACTACATCATATTTAGTTATATCCCATTCTTTAACTATTTCAAATATTTTTGGAGCAATATTTTTATTTTCAATTTTTATTTCATATTCACCTTTTACTTTGTTAATACTTATTACTCCTTTAATTTTACTTAGTTTATTAATATCTAAATTGTTTCCCCTAATTAAAATGTTTTTCTTAGCATAGTTTTCTTTTATTTCATCAATCTTACCTTCTAAAATTGGTTTTCCTTTAACTAATATTATTAATTTTTCACAAAAGTCTTCTATATATTCCATTTGATGAGATGAAAAAATGATTGAACATCCTTTTTCTTTTAATTCAACGATTGCATCCTTTATTAATTTAACATTAATTGGGTCAAGTCCCGTAAAAGGTTCATCTAATATTAATAATTTTGGTTCATGAATAACTGCTGATATAAATTGGACTTTTTGTTGATTACCTTTAGATAATTCTTTTATTTTTCTATTTTTATAGCTTTTTATTTCAAATCTTTCTAACCATTTATCTAATCTTTTTTCTATTTCTTCTATTGTTAAACCTTTTAATGTTCCATAAAATTCTATTTGTTCTTGAACAGTTAATTTAGTAAGTAAACTTCTTTCTTCCGTAACAAATCCTATTTTATCTGTTACATTATAATCAATTTTTTTACCATTTAATAAGACCGTTCCATCATTTGGCTCTAATAATCCCATTATTACTCTAAACGTAGTTGTTTTACCAGCTCCATTTTCACCAAGTAAACCAAATATTTCACCGTCGTTAACTTCAAATGACAAATTATCTACTGCTAGTAATTCTCCGTATTTTTTTGTAATATTTTTTACTTTTAACATCTTTTACCTCCGTTACAATAATTATAATATAATAAGTTATTAAAAAAAAGAGGTATTATCCTCTTTAATAAAAAGCACCGCCCCAAATAATGGCAAGTAAAATAAATAATATTAATACTATAAATGCATAGCTTGCAGTAAATCCATTGCCACTGCATGGGTCGCATTCTTTTTTACAACAACTCATTTTAACCTCCTTATAATTTAATTAAATAAAAGCCCCTACTATAATTATTAATAAAATAAATAATACTAAGATTATAGCAGCACCTAGGCCATTTCCACAATGATTCATAAATCATTCCTCCTTTTTTGTCTTTTCATTAGTATTGTATGGTAACTTTTGATATGTGTGAGTGCTTTTTTTCCTTGAAATATTAGTGATTTTGTTGTATTTAAAAATAAAACTTGTTATAATATTCGAGAAGGAGATATAGAAAATGAAGAAAAAAATTATTGGATTATGTGTTTTTTTAACATTAGTTAGTGGATGCGGTAAAGTTCCTAAATTAGAAAATGGTCAAGAAGCTATCGTCACATTTGAAAATGGAGAAAAAATTAGTGTTGATGATTTCTATGAAACTATAAAAAATGATTTTGGATTACAAGCATTAATTACTATGGTTGATACTTATGTTTTAGAAACAGAATTTAAAGATTATGTAGATACAGCTAAAGAACAAGCTGATGCATATGTTGATGCATTCATCGAAAATTATGGTGGTGAAGATGAATTCTTACAAGTGCTTCAACAACAAACTGGATATCAAACAATTGATGCTTATCGTAGTTATTGGTATTTGTCTATGCTTCAAAGTCATGCAATTGAAGAATATGCAAAATCACAAATTACCGATGAAGAAGTAGAAGAATATTACAACGATAAAGCTATCGGAGATATGGAAATCGCTCATATTTTAATTACTCCAGACGTTGATGATGATTCAACTGATGAAGAAACTGAAGAAGCTGAAGAAAAAGCTAAGGAAACTATTAAAGAAATAATTGCAAAATTAGATGAAGCTAAGAAAAACAATAAAGATATTGAAGAAACTTTTAGTAAATTAGCTAAAGAATATTCAGAAGATGACGCAACTAAAGATGATGGTGGAAATTTAGGCAAAATTAATTATGGAGATCTTGATGAAGCATACGATGAACTTATTGATGCTGCTGTTAAATTAAAAGATGGATCTTACTCTACTGATGTAATTACTACTGAATTAGGATACCATGTAATTTTAAAAATTAAATCATATGAAAAGGATACATTAGAAAATCTAAAAGATGAAATTAAAACAACACTTGGAACTGAATATATTAATAATAATAGTGATGCTGGAATTAAAGCATTACAACATTATCGTAAAGAATATGGTATGGAAATAGAAGATAGTGAAATTAATAAACAATATTCTACGTATATTCAGAATATGTTAGCATCACTTCAAGAATCAAGTTCAAGTAATTAAAAAAACAATAAAAATTAGATAATTTAAAAAGTATTGGTATTATTAATATCTAACCAATACTTTTTTTATTTATTATTCTGGATTATCATAATCTACATTAGTTGCTTTACATTTACCAGAATCAAACGGATTAAATAAACAATTTGTGCAATTTTCATTTTTTTCTTTAAAGGTCTCAGATGCATCATTAATTAATGTTATTAAAAACTCTAAAAATATTGGAATTAGAAATACTATAATTGCAGCAACTATTCTTAAACCAAATGATTTTAATGCTTCTTGAGGTGCTTTGTCATTACTAGATATTACTGCTTTGGCAAAATCTATGGTCCCCAATATTAGAAGAATTAAAGGAACTATTATTTTTGCTCCAAATACTATATATCCCAATATTTGAAATACTTTTAAAACTCTATTTTCTTCACAAAATGTTATTGGTTTAATTTCTAAATCTTCTTCTATATTATTATCTTTACCATATACGCTTGGATCATAAGTTCCAATGTTTTGGCCTACTGAAATATAATTGCTATAAATTGAATCATCTAATTTTTTATTAATAATATAATAATGAGTACTACTAGGATCATAAGTAATATCTAAATCAGTTTCTGCTATATAATTATATTTTCCGTTACTATAAGAAAAAATTAAATCAGGATTTATTATTTCATAAACATAATTTTGATATGTTGCTGCCATTGTTTCATTTAACTTAGCTTGCTTTCCATCATCTAAATCCTCGAGATAAGACACTACAAAATATCTTTCATAATTATCGCTATTACTGGGTTTATAAAAGCCCAATTCTACATACACTGTTCTAATGTCCGATACATCTACATGGTAAGTTTTACAACTAGTTGCATTAGGTTGATAACAATCATAATCGGAGTCTTCATAACCATCTAATTTGCCAGTATTACCACTATTATCATTATTAGTGGTATTTTTTTTAACTGTAAATGTTGTGCAATCACCAGTTGGGCAATTAGTAGTTATATGTTCACCATCTATACCTAAATAAATGTTTCGCATACATCCATTATTTTCTTTATATTCTTTTAAAAAATATTCCGTATCAAATGATGATGAAAAATAGAAACTTTTATTATTATAGTAATGCGGAATATCACTTCCACTATTGGATTCTATTCTATATTCGCTATTATCAGGATAAACAGCGTAAATTCCATCGCTAGTCACTTTTATTTTAAATGATTTTAAAAAATCAGCGCTTTTAGTAGTATATTCACAAGTAAAGTCTTTGCCAACTATTGGATATTTATCACTCCACTTAGCCCCCATTAAAATTGGTATTATTATGAGTATTAAACACAGGTTTATAATTTTTTTCATAGTATCACTTCCCTATTTATTATAACATAGCCATTTTTACTTCGTCTATAAGTATTTATCTATTGATATATTAAATCCTTTGCTATACATATATTGTTTTATTTTATATTCCAACTCTTTGCCAGAGTATTTTTTACTATATTTTATTTTTGCTTTTTCCATTAGTTTTTTTATAATTTCTTCATCATCTTCAATTTTTAAATCAGTAAACAAATATGAAAAATCATCAATATTATATCCATTTTGAATCAGATTGCTTTTTATTTTTATTATTAAATTATTTTTTGAATATTTCTTATTACTTTTAATGTTTTTATCAATTATCTTTTTAACTTTATTTTTCCATACTTCTTCATCTATGATTTCAAAATATGAATCAACATTACTAAATCCTAAATTATTTAATTCTTTTTTTATCTTTATTGGACCTTTTAAAGTAAGATTTACTTGATCATTTATATAACTTTTTATATACAATTCATCATTAAGATACTTTTGTTTTTCTAACTTTTCTAATACATTTTTTATAATATTTTCATCATATTTTAATTCTTCTAATTTTTTATATAATTCCATCCTTGTTCTTAACTTTTTTTTAATATAACTTAATGCTTTATAGTATGCTTCAACTTGTAAATTAAAATGGTTAATCTTTTCTAAGTCATCTTTGTTTATTTTTTTAGTTATTAATAAATTAAATCTAAATATCGTTTCATCATAAAAACTTAGTGAGGTTTTATCACTAAGTATTATTTCATAAATATTAGATTTCTTTTTAATAATTCTTTCTATTTTCATTCTAATTATTTTCTTTCGTTATATACATTTTACATGCTTCATCTAAATCTTTGGCTAATTTTTCCATATCTTTATAATCTTTGCTTCGACATCCAGATGCAAATTTATGGCCACCACCATTATATTTACTTGCAATTTCATTTATTATTGGGCCTCTACTTCTAATGTTTGCTTTGTATATCTTATTTCTTTCATCATATACAACAAACATCCAACAAATTAATTCTTTAATAAAATAGAAATCATTTACTTGATTCGATACAATAGTTGATTCTACATTGTATTTTTTTAAAACATCTTCAGATACATATATAAAACCAAAATTGTTTTCACTAATTTTTATATTATTTATTAAATATGCTCTAAATTTTTCTTCAATAATACCTCTTTCGTATAAATTATCATATAAAGGTATAAAATTTATTTTGCTTATATTTAATAAGTCATATACAGTTTTAAACGTTTCTACACTTGTATTTTGCAATAAAAATCTATCACTATCAAATACCATCCCAATATATAAATTTTCAGCTATTTTTTGATCTAATATTAATTTTGTATTCATTATTAAATTAGTTATCATTTCACAAGTGCTAGACATCGTTTCATCTGTCCAATCTACATCTCCGATTATGTCTTCGGCTGGATGATGATCTATTTTTAAAATAGCTCGATATTCTAAACCTTCTATTCCATCTAATCTAAAAAAGTTTGGAACATCCAATACAATCAATAATGGATTTGTTAATTCATCGTATTCAACTTTATCTAAATTACCTAAATATTTAAATTTGTGAACCCCTGCTCCGACAGCATACACTTTTTTATTAGGAAACGTAAGTCTTATTGAATCTCTTAAAGCTATTTGACTAGCTATTGCATCTGGATCCGGGCCAATATGTCTTGCTAAAACTATTTCGTCATAGTCTTTTATTATTTTAAATATTTTTTTGTATAATTCTTTTTTAATTATACTCACCACTTTCTATTTCTTATTCTTTAATAAATTCCATTGTATCTAATGCTATCATTAGTTCTTCGTTTGTTGGTATTACATAAACTGGAATTTTTGAATCATCAGTACTAATTAATCTAAATTCTCCACGGAAATTATTCTTTTCATTATCAATTTTAACTCCAAGAGATGCCACTTTATCTATAATCATTCTACGCATGTCTATGCCATTTTCCCCGACACCTGCAGTAAATACTATAACATCAGCCCCATTTAATAAATTATTATACATTGCTAAATAATTTGCTACTTTTTGAGCATACATTTCTTGTGCTAAAATTGCCCTTTCATTTCCTTTTTCTGCAGCAGCTTCTACATCTCTTGAATCACTGCTTATGCCGCTAACTCCAAGTAAACCACTTTTTTTGTTTAAATCATTTGTTAATTCTTCAAGTGATTTTCCTGTCTTTTTACTAACGTAATTTAAAATACTTGCATCTATATCACCACAACGTGATCCCATCATTATACCAGCAAGTGGTGTAAAGCCCATTGAAGTATCTACGACTTTTCCAGATGCTATTGCTGTAACGCTACCACCATTTCCTATATGACATGAAATTACTTTTAAATCATCACGTTTTAAATATTCACTTATTGTTTTATTTATATATCTATGACTCGTTCCATGAAATCCATATTTTCTAACTTGATACTTTTCATACCATTCATATGGAACTGGATATAAATATTCTTTTTTATCCATTGTTGAATGAAATGCTGTATCAAATACCGCTACTTGGGTTGCATTAGGTAAAGCTTCCATAAAAGCATTGATACCCATAATATGTGCTTTATTATGTAATGGAGCTAAATCATCATTTTTAGCTAATTCCTTTACTATTTCTTCATTTAATAATGTTGTTTTAGTAAAATTTGGTCCTCCATGAACAATTCTATGACCTACTCCTTCAATTTCATCTAAGGATTTAATAATATTCATAGAAATCAATTCTTGCATTAATGTTTCTACTGCTATTGAATGATTATCTAGTGATTTTTCTTTTGTTATTTTTTCACCATTTATCTTAATTGTATAAAAACTATCACTTAATCCTATCTTTTCAAATAAGCCACTAGCTATAACTGTTTGTGCTGGCATTTCAAATAATGTAAATTTTAATGATGAGCTTCCAGCATTAACTGATAATATTTTCATTTTCTTCCACCTCAACTATTATTATACAAAAAAAAAGATAAAATAGCTATCTTTTTCCCATATATTCCTTATTTTTTACATAATCTTGGTTAGTATGTGTTGCTAAATAATCATAATCTATATTTCTTTTTTGATTACTTTCAAAATTGTATCCATATGGATTTGAATATTCATACATAAGTTTTTCTAATCTATTTTTATTTGTAATATCATAACCCTTGTAATAATAGTTTGTAGCTTTGTTCATATAATCACCTACTACTATTATGGTAATTTTAATTATATCTATAACAAATCTTGATATTTATTTTCCATTTTTTCTTTTATAATTAATACTTCATGATTTTTAATGGCTTTATGTATCAATTCTTTATAAGGAATTAACTTTTCATATTCCTCACATTTACTCAAACTTGGATTTATAACTGGATGTTTTGGAACAAATATTGTGCAACAATCTTCAAACGGCAAAGTGCTTATATCATATGTTTGTATTTCTTTTGCCATTTTTATAATTTCTAATTTATCAAAACATGCTAATGGTCTTATTACTGGCATTTTTATTACTTCATTTATAGCCCGCATGCTAGTTAATGTTTGACTTGCTACTTGTCCAATTGATTCGCCATTAATTAATATATTGCATTTATTATTGTGAGCAATAATCGCACTTATACGATACATCATTCTACGCATTATAGTAATTAAATAATCATGTGGTATATTTTTAAGTATTGTTTCTTGTATTTCTGTAAAATTAATAATATGAAGTTTAATTTCTGCATTATAATACGATAAAACTCTTGCTAATTTAATGACTTTTTCTTTTGCCATTTCACTTGTATGAGGTGGACTTTCAAAATAAATTGCTTCAATTTTTACCCCTCTTTTTATTGCCATATAGCCTGATACTGGTGAATCAATTCCACCACTTAACATTAAAAGCCCTTTTCCTAATGTTCCAACTGGGTATCCTCCAAGTCCTTTTATTCCGTTAAAATAATACAAGACTTCATTTTTTCTTATTTCTATATTTATTGATAATTCAGGATTATGAACATCAACTTTTATATTTGATATATTTTTAAGTAAATACCCTCCAATTACATTGTTAATTTCCATACTATTAATTGGATATGTTTTATCACTTCTTTTAGTTATAACTTTAAAAGTATTAAAATTCTTATCACTTATTAAATTAAGAGTATTGTTTTTTATTTTTTCTATTTCCAATTCATTATCTATATAACCTATTATGATTTCTAATATTCCAAAAACTTTTTTTAATTTATTAACTACAATATCTATATCATTTTCATTTACTTTTATAAACATTCTACCAAAATCATAGCTTATTTCATTTTCTATACTTTCTAATATTAATGATATATTATTTTTTAATTTACTTATAAAAAAATTAATATTGTCTTTTTTAGTAGATAATTCTCCATATTTTATAATTATAATTTTTTTCATTTTTCCCCCTATTTGATAGATATAGCATTTTCATATTCTTCTTTAAATATTTCTAAAAATTTATTTATTTCATCTGTGGTAGTAACATATGATAAACTAATTCTTATTGTATGTTTAGCTCTTTTAGGATCATCATATATAGCCATTATACTATTAGATATTTCACCACTTGAGCATGCAGTATTAGTACTTAAATATACCTCATGTTTATCAAGCATATGCAAAAATGTTTCAGGCATTATATTCATTATACTAATATTTAGTATTTGAGGTATTGAATATTTAGTTTTATTAATTTTAATTTCAGGATATTTTTCTAAAAAGTTAACAATTTTCATATTTAATAAATTTACGAATCTTTCTCTTTTTTCTAAGTCTGTATTAGCTAACCTTATTGCTTTTGATAAGGCTGCAATTAATGGAAGTGGTGGTGTTCCTGGTTTTAATTCGTTAAATTTACCACTTCCATATATAATAGGTGTAATTTTTATCATATTACTTTTATATAAAAATCCTATTCCTTTTGGGCCAAATATTTTATGAGCAGACATACTAGCTAAATCTATATCATGAAAATTAATTGATACTTTTCCTACTGCTTGAGTTATATCTGAATGAAATATTGTTGCTAAATTTTCTTTTTTTATGATTTGTCTAATCATCTTTAAAGGTTGTCTTACTCCAGTTTCAGAATTAACTGCACATATACTTACTAAAATTGTATCTTCTCTAATTTTATTTTTTAAATCTTCAAAATCAATTAAACCTTCTTTATCATTGTTAACATAGCTTATTTCAAAACCGATACTTTTTAAATAATTACATATTGCATATATCGATGGATGCTCTAACTTTGAAACAATTATATGTTTTCCTTTTTTGTGATTAGCCATTGCTACTCCAATTAAAGCCATATTATTTGCTTCTGTTGCACCACTTGTATAAATAATTTCATTGGGACTTATTCCATAAATATCAGCTATTTGTTTGGTTGCACTTTCAAGTAAATTTGCTGATTTAAGTCCTAATGCATGTAATGAATTTGCATTTCCAATAAATTCTTTTGTTACTTTTGAAATAGTATCTAAGACTTCATAAGATACTGGTGTTGTTGCACTATAATCTAAATATATCATAATTAATTTGCTCCATTTTTTCTTGCTTGTTCTGCTTGATTAACATAAGATTTACACGTTTCTCCCGTTGGATCAGTTAAACATTCTTCACAGGGTGCTGCTCCTTGAACAAAAGTTGATGTATTATCAACTAATTTAAATATCAATGATATAACGGACGGAATTAAAAATATACAAGCACATAATACTAATCTTTTTATAAGGGACGCTCCGGCACTTTTTATTGTTTTGTCATCTCCACTCATTACAGCTTTTGTAAAATCAATCATTCCAAAAACCATAATTATTAAAGGAATTATTATTTTAATAGCAAATAAACCATATCCAACAAATTGCCATATTTCAGATGTTTTTATGCACATACTATTACCACCATCACATCCGCATTTGCTTCCCGATGATAATACAGTATATTCTCCTCTTGGATTTCGCATAATTGCACAATTTTCTCCGCTTTCATCACAATAACAACTACCATTGTTACAATCTAAAGCATAAACTTTGGGCATAAAAGTTATAAATGATAACATTATTACTAAAATCATTAATACCTTTTTCATAAAACACATCCTATCTATATTCTTCTAATAATCTTTTATATATTCCTGGTTCAACTAAATTTATTGCATTTATCGCATTTTCTAAACTATTTTTAAAATTTCCTTTTAAAAAATTGTTTTCTGCTTTAATTAGGCCAAAATCTACTTCTTTATTAGTTACTCTATATCTATTTCCATATACTATTGCAGTTTCAGCCATTTTAGCAGTTTTTATTGTTTCATTTATTGTATTATATACTTTTAAAACTAAGTCTCTTGCTGTATCCACCCTTAAATTTAATATTTTTATTGATATTGGCCTTTTATCTAACGCTTTCACCAATTCGTTTATTGCTTCCATAGCTTCAGCTAATTCAACATAATAATTTTTAGGTATTGTTGGCAATTTAAAAGATCTGATTCTTTCCTTGGTTTGATTTAATATCTTTTTAATTTCTTCAAGTTGTTCACGAGCTCTTAATTCATCTTCTTTTAAGCTTCCTAAATTTTTTAATGCACCATTTAACTTTTCTTCAGTTTTCACCAATTTACTATTAATATTTTCCATTTCTTTTGCTAATTTTGAATATGACAATACATGGCTTCTAGCAATATCTACTATTTTATCATAACTTGCTCTAATATTCATTATTTCTTCTTTAATTTCGATAATAACAGACACTTCATCATCACTTAAATCATAACTATATTTTATATCATCTATTTTTTTATACAATTCATTATTTATTTTTTCTAATTTTGTTGCTTTAATTAATATGCTTCTACTATAATCTTCATAAATCTTTTTGCTAATTTTTTCTTTGTCAAAGTCATTATATAAAGAATCAAAGTAATCATGCATTGTTTTTAATTCAAATAAAGAGTCTTCAATATTTAATACATTTAATCTTTGAAAAATATCTTGTATTTTTTTATTTGCTTCTTCTATGTTGTAATCTATATTTAAATATTCTAAATTATACCCTTCCCTAGTCATCTTTTCTGCGATATTTTTAATATCTTCTATTTTTTTAGGTATTAAATTTTTCCCTAAATTTATTATTGGTCTTGTTTCTTCAATTACTATTTTTAGATTGTCTATGATATCAGCTACTGCTTTAACAATTTTTCCTACTTCTGTATAAGCATTTTGTTCCATAGATACTTCAAATGCATGAAATAATTTATCTACATTTTCAAATTGCAATTCTAAGGGAGTTTTTATAAGTTCATATTCGTTTTCATAGTCCTTGTATGTAGATACAATATCTCTATATTGAGCTTTAAGTTTTATAATTGTTTCTCTATTTCTTTCTTCACTTAATGTTACATCTTTTATTTCTTCTAATAAAAAACTTGCTTTTGTCTTCAAATTATTTAAATCAAAGTCTACTTTTAGTAACATACCTTTTAGTTCTTTAAAATTGTGATCTTCATACAATTCTTCAATTTCATTAATTGAATCTGTTATTTTAGGCATTTCTATATCTTTAATATCATTAAATCTTTTTTTCCAGTCTTCAAATTTTTCCTTCATTTCATCATTGTTAACTAATGCTTCAACTTTATTTAATTCAGAAAGCATACTAGCTGAAATAACTAAGTTTTTTTCTGTTTCTAATTTATCTATTTCCTTTTTTAATTTATTTTTTTCCTTTCTATTTATTAAGTTTAAAACAATTATTACTATTATTATAGTTAAAATATAATATGCTACAGCTAATAATAAAAAAGTTGTTCTTCCCATTTCATTCACCTTACTGTATTAAGTTTATCATATATTTATTTTTTTTTAAAGATAAACAAATTTATTTTTTTAATTAATAAATTTATAGGACTAACATATATTTTAATAGATTAAACGGAGGATAGAAATGATAAATAAGCAAAATTTGTGGTTTATAACTTTATTTTCTTTGATTTTAGTATTAGGTATTTATTATGTAAGTATGGGAGATGAAACAGTAAAAGTTCTTGCAGGAAATAATGATGTTAGTGAGGTATTGGAAGTAAAAGAATCAGATGTAATTGTTGCATTACAAGTTGAAGATGATGAGGCAGTATTAGAACAAATGAATCAATATCAAAATATTTTATTAGATGATTCTGCTACTATTGAGGAAAAAAATGATGCTTATAACGCATTACAAGCTTTAAATAATAAGCAAGGTGAATCAGAAAAAATTGAAAAATTAATTAATTCGCAGTTTAAATATGATAATTTTGTCAAAATTGATGGTGATTCAATTAGTATAACTATTGCAAGTGAAGAACATAGTAAAGAAATTGCTAATAAAATAATAAGAGCTGTTCAAGATTTATACGATACTCAAAAGTATATAACAGTCAAATTTGAATAGTTAAAAATAATTCACTTAAAAAAATATACTTCATAAAATATTATGAAGTTATTTTATTTAAGAAAGGAATTATCATGAAGAAAAAGATATTGACTGATAGAGAACAAGAAGTTTTTAATTTATTGGTATTAAACAAAACCACTGAAGAAATTGCTAGTTCATTAAACATTAGTGAAAAAACTGTTCGCAATCATATTTCTAATGCTATTCAAAAATTAGGAGTTAAAGGTCGGGCACAAGCTGTTGTTGAACTAATAAGGCTTGGAGAAATAACAATTTAATAAAGACTTCGGTCTTTTTTTTTATATTAAAAATATAATTTAATTGAGGTTATAATATGATTAAAAGAGCTTCATTAAGAAGAATTATGATTGCTACATTAGCATTGTTTATTTTGTTAATTATTTATTTTTTTCCTACAACTACCCCAATAAAAGAATCTTTATCTTATATTACTAAGGATGAAATGCCAATCTTTTTATTAGATAGCATGGAATATATCGCAAGAACTTCTATAATCAAAGAAAGTGATGATATAAATGATTTAATAAAAGAAATTATTGAATCTCTTACAATTGATAGTAAAAAATCTAGTTATGTTCGAGAAGGATTTAAAGCAATTATTCCAAGTAACACTAAAATTTTAGATATGAAATTAGAACAGGAAATACTGACTATTAATTTTAGTAAAGAATTATTAAATGTAAGTAATGATAATGAAGAAAAAATGCTTGAAGCAATAATTTATTCATTAACAGAATTACCAGAGGTTAAAAAAATATGTATATTTGTTGAAGGAGAACAATTAACAAAATTGCCAAATTCTAATCAAAAATTGCCACTTTATTTAGATAGAAATTATGGAGTTAACAAAGTTTATAATTTTGATTCTATAAAAGATACAAGTAAAACAACAGTTTATTATTTAAGTAAGTATAATGATTATTATTATTACGTACCTGTTACAAAAGTTTCTAATGAAAATATAGAAAAAGCTGAAATTATAATTAAAGAGTTAAAATCTACACCAATATATCATACTAATTTAATTAGCTATCTTGCTGCTTCAACTAATTTATCAAATTATGAACTACTTGAAAATAGCATTTCTCTTTCGTTTGATAATAATTTAATTGCTAATATTAATGATAAAGAAATGCTTGAAGAGGTTAAATATTCAATAGCATTATCTATGAAAGATAGTTATGATATTGATGAAGTATTGTTTAATTTTTAAATTATATATAGTTATGCAATAATATATTAACTAAAATACTTGATAAAACAGCTTTTATTTGTTAAAATTAGTAAGAAATGAGGAAGGAGTTTGATTATGCCAAACATTAAAAGTTCTAAAAAAGCTGTAAAAGTAATAGCTAAAAAAACAGATAATAATCATGAACTTAAAATGCGTGTTCAAAACCTTATTAAGAACTGCGAAAAAGCAATTGCTGCTGATAATAAAGAAGAAGCAGATAAACTACTTAAAGATATTCAAAAATATACTGATAAAGCAGTTAGTAAAGGTTTAATTAAGAAAAATACTGCAGATAGAGAAAAATCAAGATTGACACAAAAAGTAAAAAATATGAAGTAACAATTGTTTACTTTATTTTTTTTTGCTATTATTATTCTATGGTGATACAATGAAAAAACTTATAATTCCGGTAATTTGCATAATATGCATTTTTATAACTATTATTTATAATGAACCAATTACTAATCAAATATCTACTTTTATTAGTGGAGAACCTAAACTTATAATTAATGATAAAAATGTCTATACAAAAGATTTAGATTATTTATACGTTCAAAAATCACAAGATTATATACCTTATTCTTACCAAGATTTATTAAATATATTTTATAGTGTTATTGACAATGGTTGGGATCAATTTACTTTTTATTGTCCTGATGAATATAGTAATTGTATAGTTGATGCATCAAGTATAAGTTCAGATGAACTTATATTAACGCATTTAAATAATTATGTTCATCCTTTTAATAGTTTTACAAATATAAAAACAAGTATTAATGAAAATGGAGAAATAAACTTAACTATATTTTATTTATATGATAAGGATAAGATAAAATTAATAAATAATAAAGTTGATGAATTAATTGATAATTTAATCACTGATGATATGGATGATTATGACAAAATTAAAGTTATTCATGATTATATAATTAATAATGTTAAATATGATATCGAAAGAAATGAAGAAAACGTTAGTGATTTTAACTCTTATACAGCATATGGACCATTATTTGAAGGTTTTGCAACTTGTAATGGTTATACAGATTTAATGGCTATATTTTTATCTAAATTAGGATTTAATAATTATAAAATTGCAACTACACCAAATGAAATATCATATAAATCAACTGGACATATTTGGAATGCTGTATATTATGATAATCAATGGGTTCATATTGATTTAACTTGGGATGATCCCGTAAGTAAAGATAATAAAGATTATTTATTTCATACATATTTTTTAGTAACAACAGAAGCTATGAAAGAAGCTGATGAGGGAGAAACAGTTATTGAAGAACATAATTTTAATCCTTTATTTTACTTAGAATTTAATTAAAAAAATGGATTTTTACTCCATTTTTTTATTTTACTACTTTAAATATTGTTGGTATTCCCCTTGTTTTATGTCTTAATGCTGAATCTATTGGATCATTTAATAGTTCTCCATTTTCTACAATTGCGCTAGATGTTCCACCATCTAAATTTGCAGCATTTATTGCTCCATAATTTTCCATAATTTCTGCTAAATCTTTCATTGATGCACCTTTAGTTCTAAATTCATTACTATCAACAACTAAAAATAAAACTATTCCATCACTTCTTTGACCTATTGCAGTTCTAGCAGCATAACCCCAGCCGCCATTGCCTTTTATATCAGCAGTTTTACCATTCACTATTAAAAAAGGTCCCATAGTAACTGCATCTCTAATTCCCATATCTAATGCTTCATTAGCTGTTATATTTCTTAAAAGTAATAATTTATTATTTTCATCAAAACCAATTACTCCTCCACTATTTGAATTATAAGCAGCATCAGAAATAATTTTCCCACTAGAAATGGTTATTCCAAGTGGATTAGCACCATTGCTATTATAATTAGGATCAAAAAAACCTCCACCATTTATAGCTAATACTGCATCTTGTTCTTTTGCCATATCATAAATATATTGACCACTTTTACCTAACCATTTACTAATTCCAACACTTATTTTACTAGGATCATATATTGCGGCAAGATAGGCATCGCATCCATTAACTTTAAACTTTATTATTTTATATAAATCATCTTTATCATGTTCTAAGATTTCTTTTTCATATTCATTTTTATAATTTCCATTTTTATCGAATGTTATTAAATTAGGATTGGTTGATTCATCACTTTCTTTTACATAATTACTATTTAATACATCATTTATTACATCATCACTATAAAACCATTTACAATAGTATTGATGATTCATGGTAGCCATTGCTGTTGTAATTAGCCATGTTCTAAAATTATCATATGGGCCATATAAAATAAATAAAAATGTTGAACAACCTAGTATATATAATCCAATTAATGAAGAAAACACTATCATTTTAACTTTTTTAAATTTTTTTCTGTATCTATAACGAATAATTAGAAATAGCGAATAAATAAACCAAATAATACCTAAAATCATTACTCCTAAGGAAATTCTTTTATTTATATCAGAAATTAAATAACTAGAATTGCATCCAATTACTAAAAAAACTAGACTTGTAAATATAACAAATAAACTAATCCATAAAAACATAATTCCTCTTTTTTTTAAGTTCATTTATACCACCATTTATCCTCAAAAACAAATATAACATAATCATTTATTTTATACAATCATTTATGTATTTTTTTACATCTAATATAGTATTTTCAAAATTATCATAATCTACATTAAACCATTTAATTTTCATCTTATTATTAAACCATGTATATTGTCTTTTAGCATAATGTCTACTTATTTTTTTTATTTCTTCTACGCTTTCTTCCATAGTAATTTCATTATTTAAATATTTAATTACTTCTTTATAACCTATTGCACTTTTTAATACTCTGGAATTAGGATACTTTTTATATAATTTTTTTACTTCATCTAATAATCCATTTTTAAACATTGTATCAACCCTAGTATTTATAATTTTATATAAATTTTTTCTATCAGTTGTTAGCCCTATAAATAAAACATTTTCATATAGTAATTTTGGTTCAACAACTTCTATATTTTTTTTATTTAAAAATCTTATTAATCTAACTCTATTATTTTTATCAATTTTACAATTTTTATCTTTTTTTAAAGCTAAATCATAAAGTTCTTCATTATTTAAATTATCATAATTTTCATTGCTTTCATCTTCATAAAAACGATAGTCCATTAAAGCTGAACATAAATACAAACCCGTTCCACCACAAAATATTAAATTTTTATCTTTATTTTTTTTTATAATATTACGTGCGTCATTTTGATAATCTTTAACTGTATAATTTTCATCTGGATCTTTTATGTCTAATAAATAATGTTTTATGCCTTCTTTTTCATTTTCTAAAACTTTGGCACTTCCAATATTTAAATATTTATAAACTTGAACTGCATCACAATTAATAATTGCTGCATTATATTCTTTTGCAAGTTCTATACTCATTTTTGTCTTTCCAACACCTGTTGGGCCTACTACTGCAATAATCATTTTATCACCACA
This sequence comes from uncultured bacterium, assembly GCA_949296605.1. Classification (GTDB taxonomy): domain Bacteria; phylum Bacillota_I; class Bacilli_A; order RF39; family UBA660; genus Onthocola_B. The sequence continues at coordinate 7,895 of CASFPB010000039.1, read as the reverse complement.
TGCCTATTATATCATATTGGACATATAAATACATAAATGATATAATTCAAATAATTATTAAGGAGATTTTATATGGAAATAATAGGAATAATTTGTGAATATAATCCATTTCACAATGGTCATTTATATCATATTAATGAAATTAAAAAAATGTATCCTAATTCAATAATAATATTAGTATTAAATGGATATTTTTTAGAAAGAGGAGAAATATCAATATTATCCAAAGAAGATAAAACTAAAATAGCATTAGAAAATGGTATTGATATAGTTTTAGAATTACCATTTATTTTTGGAACACAATCGGCTGATAATTTTGCAGAATGTTCCATAAAAATACTTAATAATTTTAAAATAAATAAATTAATATTTGGTAGTGAATCTAATGATATAACATTATTAACTAATATAGCAAAAAAACAATTTTCGAATGAATTTAATCAAAACGTAAAAAAATACTTAGATGAAGGAATAAATTATCCAACTGCATTAGCTAGAAGTTTAAATATTAATGATTTTACCTTTTCTCCAAATGATTTATTAGGTATTTCATATATAAAAAGTATAATAAAAAATAATTATAATATTGATGCTATTTCAATTAAACGAAGTAATAATTATCACGATATTGAAAGCAATGATTCTATTATAAGTGCTTCAAACATAAGAGAAAAAATTAAAAATAATATCAACATTGAAAAATTTGTTCCCCAAAATATTATTAATAAAATTATTAATGTAAATTACAACAAATATTTTGATTTATTAAAATATAAAATAAATACAGATAATAATTTAAATAATTACTTAGATGTTGATGAGGGAATAGAATATAGATTAAAAAAATACATAAATTGTTCTAAGAACATTGATGAATTTATCAAAAAAATTAAAACTAAAAGATACACTTTTAATAAATTAAATAGAATGTTTATTCATATATTGTTATCCATGAATAAAAATATTAATTATAAATTAGAATATATTAAAATTTTAGGTTTTAATAAAGTTGGGAAAAAATATCTAAATTCACTAAAAAAAATTGAAATAACTACAAAAACTAATAAAGAAAGCTTACAATATGAATTTGAAATAAAAGCCAGCATTATATTTGATGTAATAAATAATACTAATATTTATGAATTTGAATTAAAAAACAAACCTATAATAAAAGAATAGATTTGTTTTTTTTAATTGTAATTTCAACCACATCATTAAATACAAAAAAAGAATTAAACTTGCATTAATTCTTCTTCTTTTACTTTTAATTCTTCATCGATTACTTTGTTGTATTTTGTAATCAATTCTTGAATTTCTTCTAAATAAAGCTTTTCTTCATCTTCTGGATATTCTTCTTTTTTTATTGCATTATTTGCATCTTGACGAATGTTTCTTAAAGCTACTTTAGCTTCTTCTCCTAAAGATTTGGCTTGTTTAACATATTCTTTTCTTCTATCTTCAGTTAAATCTGGAACTGTTAAAATTATTATTTCACCATTATTTGTTGGTGTTATTCCTAGATTTGCTTCATTAATAGCTCTTTCAATATCCTTTAATGTGCTTCTATCATAAGGTTTAATGAATAATTGTTTTGCTTCTGGAACAGTTATATTAGCAACACTTTGAATTGGTGTTGGTGTTCCATAATAATTAACCATTACTCCATTTAACATTGCTGGATTTGCTCTACCTGCTCTAATATTTAATAATCTAGCCTTAAAATTTTCAATAGATTGTTGCATTTTTTTCTCTGCCGAGTCCATAACATTTCTCCTTTTTTAATTTAATTCTATAGTATCATTATAATTAATTTTATTTGATTTTACAACAAAATTGATAACTAAATTGCCAGTTTTGTTAATACTTAATGCCTTTAATACATTATATTCACTACTTTTAATGCTTTCTATTGTTCCATCTATATCAATTACTTGGGTATCGCCATCTAAAACTTGAGTATCATTAAGTCTTTCTCTAATTTTTTCAATAATAATTTCTTCAGTAACATTAAACTTATTTAACAGCTCTTCATCAGTTATTTGCTTACCTGTTTCTTTATCTATATTGTAACTTTTTATATTTTTAATCTCACTACCACTAACACAATTATATTCAAAATCATATATTACCAAACTAATATAATTTCCAAATTGAGTATCGTAATAATCTCTATAATCAAATGAATATAAATTTTTTGCATTATCACAAGTATTATTTTCATCAATAGATGCTTCATCAATAGTTTTTTTGGTGTTTTTTATATCATTTAATTCATTTGCTAAAGCTGAATTTACATTTTCAAAACCTTTTACATTTATTATTACATCTTGTTCATATATTTCATCTAAAATCGTTTGATAATTTTCATAATATATGTAATCTTTAGATGAATCTATTCTTATTTCTTTTAATTCAGTAATTAATTCATCATCATTTTCTTTCTTTGGATAATCATTTAACATGTAACTCATAAAGAAATACCCACCAACTATAAATAGTAATAATATTATAATAAATAAAGTTACCCCAATCGTATTTTTTGTATTATTCATTTATACCTCAACTTTCTAAATATTCTAAAAAGACTTCTTTTAACTCTGAAATTTTTTGTTTTTCATTATATGAATTCCAATATTCACTTGGTGAACTATTTCCTATTACAAAAGAGGTTTCTATATCAAATAATAAAATTTTATCTTTACTAACAACTAATAATGATGGTGCATAAATTTCTGCTTTACCATAATCATTATGTATTGTATATTCGTTTAGATTTTCCACTATTTTTTCATATGTTCCATTATTGTCTTGTCTATTTTTAATAAAATCGTAATAATATATTTTATCTATTCCAACTTCTTTAGCAACTTTATTTACAATATTTGCATAATAATTGACCCATTCATTGTTTGTTCCAAATAAAACGATTCCTTTTGTTCCGTTTGCTACCATCAATGCAGTTGTAGCATTAATATATTCAAATACATTATCTTCACTGACTAAGGAAAATTCTTGTGAAAATCTTATATTATCAGTTACATCTTCATTATAATTTAATGTTCCTAAGTAAATAAATGCCCAAATTAAAATGATAAATATAATTATATAAATAAACATTTGCCATTTATTTTTAAATAATTTTTCATTTTTTAAATAAATTTTTTCCATTAGTAAACTCCACCATTAATATTATAACATTAATTATTTCATATATTAAATAAATTTATTTTATGATTGTAAAATACGTAAAATTATTTTATTAAAACATTAACCCATCTGAGGTATATAAATCTGCCAACATCGGATTGAGAATAATCGAATAATTAGAATCTTTTTCCTTTATGTCAATATATCCTATAATATATTCACTTGGTATTACATATTGATAAGGATTGCCGTAAAAAGTGTCTATTTTTTGAACTATATATGGCAATTCTTCTTTCAAACAACCAATTATAATCATTTCATCATTTTTACTTACTACTTGGTTTCCTCGGTTTTTTATAAAGGAATTTATATTTGTCAATAAATCAGGAGTCAATTCATTTGCAGTGCTCCATATTTTATTATCTGCTAAATATAATCCATCTTTTATTATTCCGCTTCCGTTTCCAGCACCTGTAATATGGAAAAAATATGCCATGTTTTCAAAATCTAAATTTTCAAAAAAATTTTCTACATCTATATCCATAATCTAACCTATCTTTCTAAGTTAATTATACTACAATTGATATATTTTTCCAAATTAAAAAGTCAAGATTTCTCTTGACAATATAATTAATTACCTTTCACTTGATTCATTACTTCTTCAGCAAAGTTATCACATCTTTTTTCCATACCTTCACCAACTTCATAACGAATCATTTTTACAATTTCTCCACCATTGTTAGCTACATATTTTTCTACTGATATATCTCCATCTTTAATAAATGATTGTTCAGCAAGACAAATTTCTTTATAAAATTTCTTAATTCTTCCTTCAACCATTTTTTCTGCAATATCAGCAGGTTTTCCTTCATTCATCGCTTGTTCTTTTAAAACATTACGTTCATTGTCTAAAACATCACCAGGAACTTCACTAGGAAATACATATAATGGTTTCATTGCTGCAGCTTGCATCGCTACATCTTTTGCAACATTTTCATTTGCTCCTTTTATAACTGTTAAAGCAGCAATTTTGCCACCCATATGGATATATGTTCCAAATGATTCATCATCAGATTTATTAACAATTTCAAATCTTCTTAATGATAATTTTTCACCAATTTTTGCAGTCTTATTAATTATTAATTCTTCAACAGTTCCTTCAGAAGTATTTATTTTTTTAGCTTCTTCAATTTCTTTTACATCAGAATTTAATAATGCATTTCCAATAGTGTCAATCATTGATGTAAATTCTTCATTTTTACTAACAAAATCGGTTTCACTATTTACTTCAACAATAACTGCCTTATTGCCATTAACATAAATATTTGCAAGTCCTTCAGCAGCAATACGAGATTCTTTTTTTGCTGATTTAGCAATACCTTTTTCACGTAACCAATTTACAGCTTCTTCCATATTGCCATTAGTTTCTGATAAGGCTTTTTTGCAATCCATCATTCCTGCACCAGTTTGTTCTCTTAAGTCTTTAACCATACTTGCAGTAACTTCCATAATTTCCTCCTTATTTACTTAAAATTTCAATTAATTCATCTTTTTTCATTGATGAATATCCTTTAATTTTATTTTCTTTTGCAATCTTTTTCAATTCAGATAAAGTTTTTGCTTCTAATTCATCAACTTTTTCCATTTCTTTTAATTCTTCTAATACAGTTTCATCAACTTTTATTTCTTCTTTTACATCAGATTTTTTATTTTCTTTTTTAGTTGGTGTTTCTTTCTTTTCATCTTCACTAACATAATCAACTAATTCTAAACCATTAGCTTCACAAATAGCATTAGTTAAAACTCCTAACATTACTTTAATTGAACGAACTGCATCATCATTACCAGGAATAACAAAGTCAACATCATCTGGATCACAATTTGTATCAACAACACCAAATACAGGTATTCTTAATTTTCTAGCTTCTTTAATTGCATTAATTTCTTTTTTAGGATCAACAACAATTATCGCTTGTGGAAGTTTTTCCATAGCTCTTATTCCACATAAAACACGATTTAATTTTTCATATTCCTTTTTTAATCCAATAACTTCTTTTTTAGGTAAAAGATCAAAAGTTCCATTCTTTTCCATTTCTTCAATTTCTTCTAATCTTTTAACTCTTCTTCTTATTGTTCTAAAATTAGTAAGTGTTCCACCTAACCATCTTTCAGTTACATAATAAGAATTACTTCTTGTTGCTTCTTCAACGCAAACTTCTTGTGCTTGTTTACGAGTTCCAACAAATAAGAATTTTCCTCCATTTTCAGCAATTGTCTTAATTTCTAAATATGCTTTTTCCAAACATTCTTTTGTTTTTTCTAAGTCGATAATATAAATATCATCTCTAGATGTAAAAATATACTCTTTCATTTTAGGGTTCCATCTTTTAGTTTGATGTCCAAAATGAACTCCAGCTTCTAATAAATAACTCATAGAAACTACTGCCATAAATATAATCCCTCCTTCGTTTTACTTCTTGATATTTCTAAATTTCTACACTTATAAAAAGCACTCGTAGAAAAAATCCATATCAATGTTTATTTTTTCGCATTTACAGCAATTTAAATTCTATCAAAAATTATATGATTTTACAAGTATTTTGATGCATTAAGCCTTAAAAAAGAAAACTTTTAAGTAAAGTTTTCAAAAAAATCTAAATATATCTTGAATAGTTATATATATCATTAATAAAATTAATAAGGCAAATCCTACTAAATGACATGTATTTTCAAATTTAGAATTAACTGGACTTCCTTTTATTTTTTCAATTATTAAGAAGAATACTCTACCACCATCAAATGCTGGGAATGGAAGAATATTAATAAAACCAACGTTAATAGATAAGAATGCCACAATATAAAGCATATAATTTAATCCATAACCAATTGATGAATCTATAACTTCATACATTCCTACTGGTCCAGATAATGCTTGTAATGATATTTTACCAGTAAATAGTCCTTCAATTGTTAAAGCCATGGATTCAACAATACTGCCAAATTTTAAAAATGCGTATTTAATTGATCCAAAGAATCCTTTTAAAGTCTCTGTTTTTATATAAATGCCAAAAGTCTTTGTTTCAATTCCATCATCACTTTTTTCAACCTTAGGTTCAACAACAACATCTTTTACAGTTCCATCTTCATTTTCTATCTTTAATTCATATTTGTTATCTTTACTTTTCATTATAAAAAGTATTTGTGCTGCATCCCAATTATTTACTTTTCTTCCGTTTATTTCTAATATTTTATCACCAGCAACTATACCTGCTTTTTCCATAGGAAAGTCTTTTACAACATCATCAACAACTGGTAATGAAATATTGCCACCCCAAATTAATGCACTTACAAAAAGTATTAAAAGTGCCATTATGAAATTATTTGTTACACCTGCTACTAAAATTATAATTCTTTGCCACCATGGCTTATTACACATAAAAGATTTTTTATCAACTTCATCATCATCTTCATAAACCTCACCAGCCATAGATACAAACCCACCAAGAGGTATTGCTCTTATATTATAATCAATTTTGTCCTTACCTTTATGGGTAAAAATAATTGGTCCCATCCCAATAGAGAATTCATAAATATGAACTTTAAATATTTTTGCCCAAATAAAATGTCCAAATTCATGAACTAAGATTATAATTCCTAAAATAAATATTAAAATTAATAGTGAAATAAACCACATATAAATTCCTCCTTAAATTATTAATAAAAACATATAAGTTAAAACTACAAATATTATACTATCTAATCTATCTAATATTCCACCATGTCCAGGCATGATATTCGAAAAATCTTTAATTTCGTTTTCTCTTTTTATTTTACTCATAACTAAATCTCCCATTTGACCGACTAATGATAAAATGATTGTAGTAATTACAACTCTTATAGTTAATGCTCCTATAAAAAAATTATATACAAGAAGACCAGATAATAAACCTCCAAATAATCCTCCAGCAAATCCTTCCCATGTTTTATGTGGGCTTAACGTTGGGCACATTTTATGCTTACCAAAAAATTTACCACTTAGCATTGCAAATGTATCAGTAATCATAGGAATTATTATTAAATATAAAAACAAATACAAACTTCTGATTCTTAAAATAATAAAAGAATTAAATACTATTCCTAATAAATAAGTGATACCAATTAAATAAAAAGCATCTTTAGTCATATATTTATTATTTTTAAAAAATATAGTTGGAATAAGTAAAAATAATAAAGGAATTATTAAAGTTTGATAAGTAAGTCCTTTGTAAATAGATGCGTTACTATAATTAGAAAGAATAATTAAAAGCATGGATATTAAACCAATTATAACCATACTAAAAGGAATTTTAGCATGCGATTTTTTTAAATCTATTAACTCTTTATAAGCTAAAATAGCAACTAAGCATACTCCAAAAGAAAAATAATACCCTCCTAAAATTAAAAGTGGGACAACAATTAATAAAGCAACGATTGCACTAATTATTCTAGTTTTCAAATTCATCAATCCTATTCTAATAAATACTTACTACTAGAATATAACATAATTACAAAAATATAGCAAATAAAAACAATTTGACAAAAATTACTTTTACATTCTATCATCAAATTCCGAAGTTTGACAGTTACGCCTTTTTGAAAATGTTATTTTGCCTAGATGTTATCTAAGTTTTCTTTTGTCAAGTTTTATTCATTTTTATGTTGTGCACCATAATACACCTGTGATATAATAGAACTATGTAAAGGTAGTG
>CASFPB010000038.1 GCA_949296605.1 uncultured bacterium | reverse complement strand
CAAATAGATAATAATAATTTTAATGATAAAGATAATTATAGATTAGACTATTTTTTATCTAAAAGATTATAAAAAAAATACAAATTAATTGTATAACTTGTATTTTCTCTAAAATTTTTCCAACATTTACTTTACTTCATCAATTTACTAACTAGTATTATACGTGTTATAATACTTTTAGAAAGTAGGTTGTAGTATGAATTTACAAATTATTGGTTCTGGTGGTATGTGGAATAAAGAAAATAGTGCAAGTTATTTAATTGATAATCACATTTTAATTGATATACCTAATGGAGGTTGTAAAAACCTTTATAATTTTGGTAATAATATAGAAAATATTGATAATGTCTTGATTACCCATTTTCATGGAGATCATTATTTTGATATTCCCTTTTACCTTTTAAAAAAAAGTAAAGAAGATGAATTGGATGTTATTATTTTTTGTAATAAAGATGGTAAGAAAAAAATTGAAACTTTGTTTAAATTAGGATTTCCAAGCGCATCTAAGAAAGTTTTAAAAAGGCTTAATTTAAAGTATAATTTTAGTAAAAATTTTAAAATAGGCAATTATGAGGTAACTAGAATAATTGTTAGTCATGGAAATTTTAAACCTGCTTATGGATATATATTTAAAAATGATAATTTAACTATAGGTTTTACTGGTGATACTGGTTATTGTGATAACGTTGATTATATGGCTAGTATATGTGATTATCTAATATGTGATTGTAGCTTAATTTTAGGTAATGAATCTCATATGGGAATTGATGATATTAAAAATTTAGCAAATAAATATCCTAATCATAAATTTGTAACTTCTCATATGTTTAGTGAAACTATTAAAGAAGCTAAAAAGTTAAAAATTAAAAATATAATTGTTCCAAATGATGGTGATTTTATTATAAATGGAGAAGATGTATGAATTTTATTGGTACAAAAATATTAGAAACTGAAAGATTAATATTAAGGAAAGTAACTGTTGCTGATGCTGATATTGCATATAAAAGTTGGTGCACAAGTGATGAAGTATCTAAATATGTAATGTGGGAAAAGCACAGAAATGTTGAAATAACAAGAGCTATTTATTCCAAATGGGTGGAAGCATATCAAGATTTAGATACATTTCGTTGGATTGCAGAAATAAAAAAAACAAAAGAAATAATAGGAACTATTGATGTAGATAAAAAGTTTTTAAAATATGGAACCTGTGAGGTAGGATATTGCTATGCAGAAAAATTTTGGAACCAAGGCTATGGGACTGAAATATTAAAAAGAGTTATAAAATTTTTGTTTGAGGAAGTAAATGCTGATTTGATTTGTGCAACGCATTTAGAAAACAATCCAGCTAGTGGAAAAGTAATGAAAAAAGCACATATGAAATACGAAGCAAGGTTACGTCAAAGAATTAACGATAAAAGTGGTATGAAAAATGACTTATTAGTTTATTCGTTAACTAAAGAAGAATATTTAAAGGAAGAAATTTAATGGATGAAGTTGTAAAATTATTAACAGATAAGCATAAGACAATTGCTACTATGGAATCTTGCACTGGAGGTTCTGTTGTAAATGCTATAACTAATATTGAAGGATCTAGTGAAGTATTGAAATTTAGTGCTGTAACTTATTCTAATGAATTTAAAATAAAAATGGGAGTAGATTCCCATGTAATTGAAAAATATAGTGTTTATAGTATGGAAACAGCTATGGAAATGAGTAGAAATATTTCTATATTTGCTAATTCTAATTATGGTATAGGTGTTACTGGTAAGTTAAATCGGGCTGATAAATTTAATATGTCTGGTAAAGATAATCAAGTATTTATAAGTATTTATGATAAAGACAATGATAAATATTATAATTTTGATTTATATGCTACAAAAATAAACCGAAAAGAAAATAAAAAATTAATAGTCACAAAAATTATAAAAAAGTTGTTGGCAATTATTTAGGTATAGCTATTAATATAATTTCAGTTGGATAATATTTATTACCAAAATACCTTAAATAATATTTATAGTTCCTATTTATTTCGTGAATTGTTTTTGGAATTTTCCATAAATCTTCATGATTATGATACACTGCAATTGCTAATTTGGGTGTATCATTTTTTATGTGATTTTGAGCTCCTTTTATAGCTTTAAATTCATCACCTTCAATATCCATTTTAATAAATGTTATTTTTTCTTTTATATCATCATCTAATGTTGTATTTTCAATTAAAATGTCACCTTTTTCTCCGGCTTTGTTAGCTGATGAGTTAACTATATTTGGCATTAAAAAACTGGTTTTCTTTTCATCTGAAATTGCTTTATTAACGGTGTATATATTTTTGTATTCTTTTAAATTGCTTTCCATTTTTTCAATATTTTCTTTAGTTATTTCATATGCATATATTTTTTTGTAAATTTTGTAATTATCTATAAAATTTAAAATTGTGTCACCGATATAGGCTCCGATATCTACAAATACTTCATTTTCATCACATTTAATAACATCTAAATCAAAATATTGTTGATAATTTTTTTCATATGATTTATCAAGATTGTCAAAATTAGAATTATACCAATAATCTAAAATTGCATATAATATTTGTTTTGAGCGATAATCATTTAATGATTTATATAACCATTCATAATCACTTAAATGATTTTTAATTGTTTCTGCTCTTAAATGCAATTCTTCATAATCATTGTTTTCTGAATTTAAGTTTCCCCAATATTTAAATTTATCTAAAAATGCTTCTATAGATAATCTTATTTTAGAATCTTTTTTTAAATAATTCGTTAATATATGCATATATATATCTTCTAAATTTTTACTTCTTATTTCATTAATTAAATTTTTAAAATTGTAATCTATTTTATTCATTTATTTACCTCTATAAATAATTATGCAATATGCTTTGACTTTTTACTTTTTTTATTGTATATTAGTTGAAAATTATAGAGGTTTATATGGAAGTTATAAGTTTTGATGTTTTATTAAAAAATTTTTCTAAATATAATTTGGTTGGTATTCCAAAGGTTAGAAAAGCATACGAGTTTGCTAAATTAAAACATGATGGGCAATATAGGGCTAGTGGAGAAGAATACATTACACATCCTTTAAATGTTGCTAATATTTTGACACAATTATGTGCAGATACTGATACTATTTGTGCTGCTTTATTACATGATGTTGTTGAAGATACTGATACATCTTTAGAAGATATTAAAGCTGAATTTGGTGAAACTGTTGCTAGATTAGTCGAAGGTGTAACTAATTTAACTAAATTATCTTTTAGTAATAAGGAGTCATTTAATAATGCAAACATCAGAAAAGTAATATTAGGAATGGCTAAAGATGTAAGGATTGTATTAATAAAAATTGCAGATAGACTACATAATATGAAAACTTTGGAATATAAAAAACCAGAAAAGCAAAAATTAAAATCAATGGAAACCATGGAAATTTATGCCCCTCTTGCTAGAGATTTAGGACTTCATGATATAAAATGTGATTTAGAAGATAATTCTTTTATGTATCTTATGCCTGATTTATATAAAAAAACCAAGGATGAACGTGATAAAATAGAAAATGAATCAAGAAAAATGGTTAAAGAGATTTCTGAAAAATTAAATTTTATTTTAAATGAGCAACATATACCTAATATAATTAAATTTAGATTAAAAAGCATTTATAGTATTTTTAGAGATATGCTCTCTAAAGGTTTAAGTGATATTACTGATTTGCACAATTTATTTATGTTTTCTATAATTTTAGATAATATCAATGATTGCTATATTTCCTTAAGATACATTCATGAAAATTTTGCTCAAATAGATGGCGGTATGAGTGATTATATAGGAACTCCTAAAGGTAACCATTATCGTGCATTCCATACAACTGTTGTAGGTCCTGAGGAAAAATTATTATTAATGATTTTAAAAACTTATGATATGGATGAAACTGCTAGAAATGGAATTGCTGAATTTTGGTTTAGTGATTCTAATGAGGCTTTTTCACATATGCAAGATTCTTTAACTAACTCTCAATTTTTTCGTGATATTGTTGATGTTAATAGAATGGCTAGTAATAACAAAGAATTTTTGGATTTAATAAAAGGAGAAATTTTTGCTGAAAAAATTAATGTTTTTACAATGGGGGGGAAACCTATGCTTATTGTAAATGGAGCTACTGCTATTGATTTTGCTTATCAAATTCATACTGAAATTGGAAATAAGATGGTTGCTGTTATTGTTAATGGTAAATCAGTTGGTTTTGATTATGTTTTGAAAAAAGATGATAGGGTAAGAATTATTACTGATCCTTTAGCTGAAGGTCCCAGTGAATCTTGGCTAGGAATAGCTAAAACTGCTAGAGCTAAAAAGAAAATTAAAGAATTTATAAAAAATAAAAATAAAGGCTATTCTTTAGTTAGAATGCCTTGATAAATATTTCTTTTTACCATTTCTTTATCTATGTCATTTAAAACACAAAATTTTTTTAATAACCATTTTGGTTCTATTAATTCATCTTTAATAGGATCACCTGTTAGTCTTTCTATTACTATCTTTTCATTGATATATTCTAATTGTGAACATACAATGTCTATGTATTCTTCTTTTTTTAATACTTCTATATTTTGCTTTTTGTAAATATCTGCTAGTTTAGTGTTTTTAGAAATGTAAAGCATGTGTATTTTTATTGCATCTATTTTTAAATCATTTAGGTATTTTACTGTATTAATCATATCTTCTTTGGTTTCAAATGGAAGTCCATTTATGATGTGTGCTACTGTAAAAATTTTTGTTTTTTGTAAATCTTTTACTGCTTTTGTAAAACATTTAACATCATGGCCACGATTTATAAATTTTAATGTTTCTTCTTTACTACTTTGTAACCCTAGTTCAATCATTAAGAATGTCTTTTTATTTAGTTCATCAAAATATTTTAGCCATTCATCATTTAAACAATCTGGTCTTGTTGCTATGGAAATTCCAACTACTTTAGGTATTGTCAATAATGTATCAATATATTTTTTTATTTTTTCTATGTTATTATATGTATTTGTTCCTGATTGAAAATATGCAATATATAAACTGTTCGGCCATTTTTTTTCTAAAATATTTTTAGCTTTTTCAAATTGTGTTAAAATGTCAACACTATTATCACTTATGTTTGATGCACTATTATTTGAACAAAAGATACAACCACCATTAATTTTGTTTGGACATGTGCTATTTATATTTAATGGAACTTTAAATACTTTTTGACCAAATTTTGTTTTAAAAAAATAGTTTAAAGTATGATACCTTTTATTATCTAGCGTATATTTAAACATACAATCACTCCAATAGGTATATTTTAACATACTAAATTGAAATTATTTAATTTATTTGATAAAATTATGTTGTGCTGGAATAGCTCAGTAGGTAGAGCAATGCCCTCGTAACGCATAGGTCGCGGGTTCAATTCCTGCTTCCAGCACCAGATTGATAGTAAACTCTAACTTTTCGAGTAGTAATAAATATTAACTAGAAGCATTGTCTAGTTTTTTTGTTATTTTAAAATGGATGTGTTAGTTTTTTAATATTTAAAAAAGAAAACTAAGAATAATGTAAAAAAAAATAACATATAACATAATTCTTTTGTTTTCTATTATTAAAAAATAATTTTTAACTAAAATTTTAATCATTCATAAAGGTAATTTATGTAATATTTATAACATGGCATGAAATATATTTTTTATGTAAAGTTAATATAAAGAAGTTGTAAAATATAATATAAGGGGATAATATTAAAAAAAATGTGATATCATAAATCTAAGAAAATATTATAGGGAACATTTTTGTAAATTAGGTGAGTAAGATAGATAAAACAATGATAAAAAGTTTTGTGTTTATAATAGTAATAATTATAACTGGAATAATTTTAACGTTAATTATTATAAAAGGAGATAGAAATAAAGATAATTTTAATAATGGTTTAGATACCAATATAGAAAAAAATTGGAAAGAAATTTTAATAAAACATTTAAAAACAGAAAATTATTATTTGTATGGTGAAGAAGAATCATATTTAAATCAGCCTGAAATAAGTTATTTTGAGGGAAATGTTAAATGTGGTTTATCTAATGAATTTAATTTTGATCAAAAATACTACGCAGAACTATTTGGATGTATGGAAAATAATATTATAAAATATCAACAAACAACTAAATTTTATTGGAATGATATGTCATTTTTTTATGAAGTTATTGACTATTCACAAAATATTACTATGAGAGCTTATTTATCGAACGAAGGAAATTATAGTTGTTCGGGGTTTGGATGCAATAATAACGAAGCAAACATTAAAATTGTTATACAACAAGTTAAAAATGATTTTTTAAACACTTTAAATAAATTAAATATAGATATTAATAAAATAAATAATTAAAAAAAATAATATAAATGAAATAAATATTGTTTAATTGTCAAAGAGTATGTGTAACACAAAATAATTAACATAAGTTATAGTTTAAATAGTTATTTCTTTTTGCAATTCAGCCGAATTGCCATGCCCTTAAGTGGTTGAATAAATGTAATCGCTATAAGGTTATGATTAGAAAAAGCAATAGCATTAACAAAAAATAACTCTTTTTTTGATATAATATACTGGGTTTGTCAACCAAAATAAAAATAACTATCCTTCTTATTTTTATAGAGTGTAGGGTATTTTATAATTATCTTTATTCCTAAAATTATTATTATTTATTAGATATTGTTTATAATATTTTAAATTATTATTAATAATTTTGTTTGCTTGATTTTTAAAAGTAGTAATGAATTTTTTTAAATTTTATTTTTTGATTAAAATAAGGTTTTTATCAATTCTTTGCTAACGACTCATATATATTTTTATTACATAGTAATTAAATAATATTTTTCAATTTTTAAGTTTTTTTAATTTAATAATTTATTAACATACATCTAGTTTACTGTATCTAGATAAAGAAAAAATAAAAGCATTATTATAAAAATATGTTATACTATAGTTAGTTAATGATTTATTACTAACTATTTTTATTATATGAGGTGTATTTATGGATGATATAATTAATGAAATTTACAATGAGGTAAAAAATAGATGTATGATGCCTACAAACGCTTATGGAATTGGTGCGTGGGATCACCATATAGAGTTAGTTTATAAAATTGCTATTAGAAATTGCAGTGAATATGGTGCCGATTATGAAATAGTTGCTCTTGCTGCTTTATTACATGATATAGCATCTGTTACAAACAAAAACTTTACTGAACAGCATCATATTAAAGGTGCTGAAATTGCTGAACGCTTATTAAGAAAATATAATTTAGATAACGAAAAAATAGAGCACATTAAAAAATGCATTTTAAATCATAGAGGTAGCGTTGTAATGGAAAAAACTAGTCCAGAAGAAATATGCATTGCGGATTCAGATGCAATGGCACACTTTTTTAGTGTTCCATCATTACTTAGAATGGTTTATGTGGAAAAAGGAATGCCCATAGATGATGGAGCAGATTTTGTATTAAAGAAATTAGAAAGAAGTTATAATAAATTGTCAGAAAGAGGCAGGCAAATTATCAAACCTCAACATGATGCGGCAAGATTATTATTAAAAAAATAATACTATGGAGATTTACATAAATGAATATAATATATTTAATAAGACATTCAAAAACATTAAAAGTAAGTAATTTATTTAATAATGAAAGTTTACAATTTCAAAATGAAAAGAAATCACTTTCAATTGAGGGAAAAAAAATTGCAAAAGATAAATTGAGCAATAAAGAATTTGAAAATATAGATGCGATTTATAGTTCTAATTATGTAAGAGTTATACAAACTTCTAAATATTTAGCAATAAATAATAATTTAGAAATAAATGTTGTAAGTGATTTGGGTGAAAGGAAATATGGAATTAACTCTTGGGATGAATTACCTAATGATTTTGAAAAAAATCAACTTTTAAATGAATGTTATAAAATAGGTGATGGAGAAAGCCAAATAGAAGTTAAAAATAGAATGTATAATTTTATTTTAAAAATTTTAAATGAATATAATAATAAAAAGATTGCAATTGTAACTCATGGGACGGCTATTTTGTTTTTGCTTATGAAGTGGTGTAATATAAATTTAGTTAATGATATGTTTAAAATTATATTTAATGATCAAATTATATTTGAAAGTAACCTAGATTATTGTGAAACTTTTAAGTTGGAATTTGATGATAATAATAAATTAATAAATATTGAAAATATAAAATTTTGATAAAAGTAAAATTGATTGTTATTAAGAGGTAATATTATGAATGATTGTTTTTTTTGTAAAAGTATTAATGAGTATGATTTTGAATTAGAAAATGAATTAGCTGTTGCTAGATTTGATGATTTCCCTGTTAATAAAGGGCATTTGGAAATTATTCCTAAACGTCATGTTAAAGATTGGTGGAATGCTACTAATGAAGAACGAATAGCAATATTTAATTTGTTAGACGAAGCAAAAAAATTAATAGATGCTAAATATAATCCTGATGGCTATAACATAGGGATGAATTTAGGGGAAATGGCTGGTCAAAGTATTATGCATTTACATGTGCATTTAATACCAAGGTATAAAGGTGATGTTGTTAATCCTAGAGGAGGTGTTAGAGGAATTATTCCTAATAAGCAGGATTATTAGTTTAATCTTTTTTTATAAAAAATTTTAATGTATTGGATTTGATTAATATTATGAATATGATAGAATATGTTAATAGTTTAAAGGGGAGATACCCAAATTATTTTGGTAAAAAAATAAAGCCAAATTTTGAATTACAAAAAATCTATGATAGTTCTAGTGATATTTGGACTTTATTAAACTCTTTTTATGAATATAATGCTAGGCAAGAAGAAGGCTTTTTAGCTAGTGGTTTAAGTAGTTATTTTAACAATCAAATTGATAATCAGCAAAGTTTGTCAGATATTAAATTAGACATTCAAGATATCGATGATGCTAAATTTATTGCTAGATGTTTTGGTAAAACAATTAGTTATTGTAACAGAAATGTTTCGTTAATTTATACTTCTGCTTTAGGAGATACTGTTATTAATTATGCAATGCAGACATTTCCTGCTGGAATATTTGAAGATGTTTTTCAATGTTCTGAATCCCATAAATTGCCTATTTCTCCTTTTATGGGGGAAGCAGAAAAAAATTATTTTATTAGAGTAATGAAATATCAAATTGAAATGTGTAAGGATTTTCCAGTTGAAAAAAAAGGTGAAGTTTTATTTAGAACTAGGAGATTGGTTGATAAATTTTGTAGTGGAAAAAATAGGATTTATTTAATTCCTGTTAAAAATATATTAAATAATAAAATAAGCTTTGGGGATATTTTGGGACTTAGAGGTGGCGAGGCTTCAATTGATGAAATAAATCAAAAATTAAGTTATTTACCTACTTTAAAGGACGTTTTAGCTCAACTTAATACTAATTATTTTGATGATGCTAATTTTACGAGTGAATATGGTGTGGCAATATATGGAAGCTTTAATTCTGTGGATATAACATATTTAGAAGTTGATAGGCTTTTTCAAATAATTCAAAATAAAGCATATGAATTGGGTTATCCAATTGGCTCTGAAATTCCAGTTAATATTTTGTATAGTGAACAGAAGTATAGTGATATTGTTTCGCGTTAAATTGTTGATTATATAAAACTATGTTTAAATACTAAGGCATTATATGTTATACTATGTGTGAGGTTATTTATGAATAAAAAAACTTTTGCAATTATTGAAATTGGTAGTAATAATACAAAAACACATATTTATGAAGGTAATAAGCTAGTTTATGAAAATAATACTACTATAGAATTTAAAAAACATTATAAATTAAATAATAAAATTTATGCTGATGATTTAAATGCGCTTTATAATGTTATAGATGAAACATTAAAATATACTGATAATATTAATATATATGGATGTAGCATATTTAGAAATATTAGTGATATCGAATTAAACATTATTAATAATACATTATTGGAAAAGTACAATTTAAAAATCATGGTAGTTACTCAAGAAGAAGAAGCAATGTATACCGCTTTGGGTTGTTATTTAAATATTGATTATAATGGTAATATATGTATATTTATTGGTGGTGGATCAACTGAATTAATATTAGTTAATAATAAAAAAATAATAACTAAGCTTTATTATGATTTTGGAGTTGTTGATATTACTAATAAATTTCCAAGTTTAAAAAATAATATTCCTAACGTTAGTTTTGATGAAGTTTATAATTATATAGATAAATTAATTGGAAATATAAATTTTAAAGCAGATCTTTTTATATTAGCTGAAGGAGATCATTTATATTGGTATAATAATGCTAATTATAAATTATTAGAAAATACTCTTTATGAAAATGAAAATCAAAGATTTATGATTACAAAGCAAATGAGTGATTTATATGATAAAGATGCTTTAATTACATCTTTGGATACTATAAGAGCTAGAAGCGATAATCCTATATGGTTTGATGGGTCTAGAGCAATGAAAGTTACTACTAATTTGATTTCAAATAAAATTAATGTAAAATATATTATTCCAACAAAAATAAATATGGAAGATGGAATAAAAGATATTTTAATAAACATACAATTGGGGGTATAGTATGTTAGTATATGGATTAAATGTATTAAAAGAATTAGATAAAAAGAAAATAAAAAAAGTTTATACTTCAAGAAATGAAGCAATTGATATTTGCTTAAAAAATAAAATTAAATTTGAAAAAAAAGATAATTATTTTTTAAATCAATTAACTAAGGAGAATCATCAAGGTGTTATAATAGATATATTTGATTATGATTATTATTCTTTTGATGACTTAGATGGGGATTTTGTAGTTATACTTGATCATATTGAGGATCCTCATAATTTTGGTGCTATTATTAGAACTTGTGCAGCAGCTGGAATTAGTTCTATAATTATTCCAAAAGATAGAAGCGTAAAAGTTACAGATACAGTAATTAAAACTAGTGTTGGAACTATAAATTATGTAAAAATTATAATGGTTAATAATTTGGTTGATGCTATTAATAAATTGAAAAAAATGGGATATTTTATATATTCTGCTGATATGAGTGGAGAAGATTTTGAAAAAGTTGATTATAGTGGTAAAAGAGTTTTAATTATTGGTAATGAAGGTAAAGGAATAAGTCCTATAATTAAGAATAATTGTGATTTTTTAGTTAGTATACCATTAAATAAAAATGTTGAAAGTTTAAATGCTTCTGTTGCAGCAGGTATTTTAATATATAAAATGAGGAATAATAATGATTGATATATGTGATAATGAAATTATTTATATGGCTCAAGAACAAAATGATGATGCATTAGAATATATATTAAAAAAATATAAATACTTAATTGATGTATTAATGTTTAAATATAATTTCAAGCTATCTAATATTAAAGCTGATTTAAAAGAACTATATAATTTATGTTATTTTTCTTTAATAGAAGCAATTAATAAATATGATTGTAAAAAAGAAGCTTCATTTTTAACATTTGCATCATTGATTATTAAAAGACAAATTATTAGATATATTAACAAATTGCAAACTTATAAAAATATAATCAATACTAATACTATTTCTTATGATTGTATGTGCGATGCAAATGATAATAAATTATTTAGTTTTATTAATAGCAATAATTATGATCCTTCTTATTTAATTCAAAATTGTGAAGGTATTAAAAATTTAAACGATTTAATAAGGAAATATCTTTCTAATTTTGAAGAAAAAGTTTATATATATTTATTAGAGGGTTACAATTATGTTCAAATTGCAATTTTATTAAAGAAAACAAATAAACAAATTGATAATGCAATTCAAAGAATTAGAAGAAAAATAAAATTGTTAATATATGAAAATAAATTAAATTAAAAATGCTTGAAAACTATTACCTTATATGGTATATTATTTTCAAGCACGAAAGTGTTTTTTTAATGGAGGTTTTTGTTAGTGGCAAAAAAAGAAAAAACTGTTTCTAATAAGGAAGTAAAAAGGGTAAACAAAAAGAAAGAAAAAAATAAAGTAGAAAAAGAAGGCTATTTCAAATTAGTAAAAAAAGAAATGAAAATGGTAAAATGGCCTACTTTCAAAGAAGTATTAAAGTATACAGTTTCTACTATTGTTTTTTGTGTAATTCTTTGTGGAATATTTATGTTTTTAGATTTGATTATGTCTATGGTTAAAGGATGGTTTGTATAATGGATAAACAATGGTATGTAGTAAATACTTATTCAGGTCATGAAAGCAAGGTTAAGGAAAAATTAGAAGCTAGAACTGAATCTATGGGAATGCAAGATTATATTTTTAGAGTAATTATTCCTGAAACAACTGAAGTTGAAGTAAAAGATGGAGTAAAAAAAGAAAAAGTTAAAAAAATGTTTCCAGGTTATGTTTTAGTTGAAATGATTATGACTGATGAAGCTTGGTATATAGTTAGAAATACTCCAGGAGTTACTGGATTTATTGGCTCTAGTGGTAAAGGAGCTAAACCTACACCTTTGTTACCACAAGAAATAGATAGAATTCTTGCTAATATGGGTATGAGTCGTGTTAATATAGAAGATGATTTAAAAGTTGGAGACAGTGTAAATATAATTGATGGACCATTCAATGGAATGAGTGGAAAAGTAGATAATATTGATTTAGAAAATAATAGATTAAATATTATAATTGATTTGTTTGGACAAGAAACTAATGTTGATGTTGAAGTTTATCAAGTTAGTAAAATATAATTTTTATGTATTTTAATATTAAGTAGATTATTGTAAAAATTAATCTACTTTTTTGTTTATTAATTTCTTGTTTTTTCCTGTTAAAAATGCTATATATCCATCTATGCTTTTTAAATCTTTTCTTATTGCTACAATCTTATCTGCTTTAGACATAATTCTTCCTTCTAAAAATAATGATTTTCTTAAAGATAAATTATTAAATCTTCCAGTCTTTGTTGATAATTGTAACATTTTTATATATTCGTTTGATATATTATTATATTTATCATTATTGTTTAGTTGCATGTCATTATTATTAACTGCTCTTACTGGTAATGGGAACATATGGTGAACTATACCATCAATAATAATAAATGCATCGTTTTTATTTTCAAAATATTGGGGAAACCATGTTATAGCGTTAATTGCAGCTTCAATAGGGTGGGTAAATGCATGTTTATTTATTAATTTTTTGTAATTTAATGCAAAATTATTTTGCCATGGTTCTTGATATAAATCGTGAAACATCGATATTAATACTGCATTTTTAATATTTATAATTTTTGCTAATCTTTTTTTCTTTTGTAATTTATCAACTATTTTATATGTTACTATTGTATCACATATTATATGCTCTGAAATAGTTTTATTATCATGATGCCAATATGGACTTTTAAATCTTTTTAAAAACTCTTTGTGATAGCAGATAGGGCGAATTATTTTCCATAAGTTTTTACTTTTATATTCACTTAATTTGTATAGATTACAGTAATGTTTATACATAGTATAAATTTCTTTTTTCATATTTTCCTCTTTCGTATTATGATTATATTATATTAATAATATTATATCAATTAGTTCATTTATTATTTCTAATAATTGTTTATTTGCATATCTTATATAGAAAGGAGGTATATTGTTGAATAATTATGATAAGGCTGTAAAAAAAGTTAAATGTTCTGGTCTTGAGCAACCATGTTGTTGTTATGGTCCAACAGGCCCAACAGGTCCACAAGGACCTGCTACTGTAACAACTGGTGTAACTGTAACAACTGCTCCAGGAACACAAGCAGAAGTTACTAATGTTGGAACTTTAGAAAATGCAGTTCTAAGATTTTCTATTCCAGCTGGTGCAACCGGTTCAACAGGCCCAACAGGTCCAGAAGGAGCCACAGGCCCAACAGGCCCAACAGGTTTAGCAGGAATAACTGGAGCAACAGGCCCAACAGGAGCCACAGGGGCAACAGGAACAACTGGAGCCACAGGCCCAACAGGAGCCACAGGTCCAACAGGAACAACAGGTCCAACAGGAGCAACGGGACCAACAGGAGCTACAGGTCCAACAGGCCCAACAGGTCCAGCTGGTTCAACAGGACCGTCAATTAATTTAAGTATTGGCACCGTTTCTTCAGGTTCGACTGCTGCGGCTACAATAACAGGAGCGTCTCCAAATTATTTCTTAAACTTTGTTGTTCCATTCGGGCCAACAGGAGCCACAGGGGCAACAGGTCCAACGGGAGCCACAGGCCTTGCTGGAGCGACAGGTCCAGAAGGAGCCACAGGACCAACAGGTCCAACAGGAGCCACAGGCCTTGCTGGAGCGACAGGTCCAGAAGGAGCCACAGGACCAACAGGTCCAGAAGGAGCTACAGGTCCAACCGGTCCAGAAGGAACCCCAGGCCCAACAGGTCCAGAGGGAGCCACAGGACCAACAGGTCCAGAAGGAGCCACAGGACCAACAGGTCCAGAAGGAGCCACAGGCCCAACAGGTCCAGAAGGAGCTACAGGCCCAACAGGTCCAGAAGGAGCCACAGGCCCAACAGGTCCAGAGGGAGCCACAGGACCAACAGGTCCAGAAGGAGCCACAGGCCCAACAGGTCCAGAAGGAGCCACAGGCCCAACAGGTCCAGAAGGAGCCACAGGTCCAACAGGTCCAACAGGTCCAGAAGGAGCCACAGGACCAACAGGTCCAGAGGGAGCTACAGGTCCAACGGGTCCAACGGGTCCAACAGGTCCATAAAAGGTTTAAATGAATAAATTAAAAGTATGTGTTTATACAATTTGTAAAAATGAAAGCAAATTTATAGAAAGATGGTTAAATTCTATTAAAGATGCTGATTATATTTGTGTTCTTGACACTGGATCTGCTGATGATACTGTTGACAAATTAAAGAAATCTGATGCTATATGGGATGTAAAAAAGTTTGATAATTTTAGATTTGATATTGCAAGAAATGAATCTTTAAAATTAATTCCTAATGACACAGATGTTTGTATTTGTATGGATATTGATGAGGTCTTATTACCTGGATGGAGAAATGAATTAGAAAAAGTTTGGAATAAGGATACAACTAGATTAAGATATATATATAATTGGAGTTTAGATGAATTTGATAAACCAAAAGTTAGTTTTTATCAAGATAAAATTCATGCTTATAAAGGTTATACTTGGATAAATCCTGTTCATGAAATATTAAAATATAGTGGTGAAAATGAAATATATGCCCAATCAGATAATATTATTATAAATCATTATCCTGATAAAGAAAAATCTAGATCTTCTTACTTGCCATTGCTTGAACTATCTGTAAAAGAAAATCCAGAAAATGATAGAAATGTTCATTATCTTGGAAGAGAATATATGTATTATAAAATGTGGGATAAATCTATTGATATGTTGAAAAAACATTTACAGCTTAAAAGTGCAGTATGGAAAGATGAAAGATGTGCTTCTATGAGATTTATTGCTAGATGCTATGATAATTTAGGAAATTTTGAAGAATCTCAAAAATGGCTATTAAAAGCAATTGATGAGGCTCCACATTTACGGGACCCACTTGTAGAAATGGCAATTCTTTATTATAAAAAAAACGATTGGGATAATGTAATTAAATATGGATTAAAGGCTTTAGAGATTCCAATAAACTATAAAACATATATTAATGAAGTTTTTAGCTTTGATGAAACTCTAGATGATTTATTATCTTTAGCTTACTTTAATAAACATGATAAAGAAAGTGCAATATGTCATGCTAAAAAAGCTTTAGAAATAAATCCTAATAATTCAAGAATAAAAAATAATTTGATAATAATGCAGAGTTCAAATTATTAAATATATAATTTTATAAGAATGTAGATTCTAACTACATTCTTTTTTTGAAGGAATATTTTTATTTCGAGGTAATTATATTATTTGAAAGGATGTTTGTATGTTTAAATTAAGTGAAAAATCTTTTAAAAGATATTTATTATCTTCTGACGGAATAATATATTTAGAAAATATTGTAGCAAAAATATTGTGTTTAAATTATGAAGTTGTTCATAATAATTTAGTAATATGTGATAATATTCATTTTATTAAAAAGGAAAGACCTCATTGTATTATAGTATTTTTTAGAAAAAATATCTTTGTGATTTTTAAAAACAACAATTATTTTTCTAAATCAAAAATTAATAATGATAAGATTATATCTTATTTATCAAAGCAATATAACGATTATTTTATTTATAATGTTAATTTTAATGATTTTTAAAAAAATCTTGAATTTTTTAATTCAAGATTTAAAGTAAGTATATTATTTAAACAATTTTTGAAATAGATACACAGGCTGAATATAAATCATTAGGAACTAATTCAAAATCTGTATTAGAAGTATTTATTAGTCTATAACTTGTGCCTGCTTTAGCTTCAAAAATTGCATTTCCGTTTATTGTTCCGGTGTCGCAACAAGTTAATTTATTATGTGTAGATGAATGAGCTATTAAAATATCTGTAGGCCAAAATTGATGAAATTCTATTCCTAAAGTCTTAGGTTCACAGTTATCATCAGTGATTCTAGTAACGCTATTGTAATTTTTTCTACGAGCATTTACCCACCAATGTATTGTATAAATGCCATCTTCAGGTATATAAAAATCTCCAGTATTTGAGTTATATGTTATTTTTTTTGATAAATTTGTAGTTTGTAATAAAATAGGATTATTTGCTGGAACTAAAGAGTTTGTTTCGTCATGAACCATTGCGTAACTATCTAATAAGCTTCCTGGTCCTGTAGGCCCAGTAGCTCCAGTAGGTCCCGTAGCCCCAGTCGGTCCAGTGGCACCAGTAGGTCCAGTGGCTCCAATAGGTCCGGTAGCTCCAGTAGGCCCAGTAGGTCCAGTAGCTCCAGTATCTCCTGTTCTTCCTTGAGGCCCAGTAGCTCCACAACAACCAGCTGGTCCAGTAGGTCCAGTAGGTCCAGTCGGGCCTGAACATTCATTAACTAAGCATTTTATAACTTGACATAAGCAATCATTGCAGTTTTCTTGATTATTATCAATAAATAAATTATTATTATTTATTTGTATTACCTCCTTTCATTTTTATAATATTCAATTTTTGTAAATTTGTATAAACGCTTGTCCATTTATATTTTTTTTTAAATAATTTTGAATTTAAGTGATTTTGCGATAAATTTCCTAATTATTTGGATTAGTTTGTAAGAAAGCATAAAATAAATTATATTAATAGTTAATTTATTCAATTATATTATTAATATAAACAATAAAAAATTATTTAATAATAAATTTTAATAAAATTATTTTATATATAATTTTTTTGTGACTTTCTAAGTTTTTACAAGTAGTTTTTGTAATTTTTTTAAAAAGTTGTGATTTTGGCTGAATTTGTAGTTTACCACACCACTAAAACACCAAAAGTACTTATTTTTTTAATTTTTGGTGTTGAAAAGTTGATATAT
>CASFPB010000037.1 GCA_949296605.1 uncultured bacterium | reverse complement strand
TCCATTAAATGAAGAAGCAATATATTTAACATATAATTCAGAAGTAAAAGTATCAGATACTGGTGGAGTACAAAATACTGGAATAGAAAATTCAGTAAGAGTTGGAATAGTTCAAATAGGACGTGTAATTGGTGATGGTAGCGTTGCAACAGATGTAGTAACAGGTATTACATGTACTGATGATGATGATGTTACAGGAATATGTAGAGAAGCCCAAATATGGGAACCAAATGATACAAAGCATGTTCAAAATGCAATTAATTGGTATAACAAATCTTGTTATACAAGAACTGGAGAAGATGTTTATGCTGAAGATTCATATAATACAGTAGATGGAACATGTACTCCAATAACAGAAGTAGAAGGAGCATATCCATCACTTCCAACATACTCAATTAGTAGAGCTTTAGAAGTAGATGATAATGTAAACATTTATGATGGTGAAAGTTACAATACATATACTGATAATACAATTGCTTATGATGAATATAAACTATTAGAAGCTGACGAACATGGTGTAAAAAATGATGCTAAATTAGTAGAATTCCCTACATTTACTGATACAACAAAAATGATAAAAGGTGAAAACAGAGAAGCATTCATGACTTTAGCACCAAACAGTATAACAAAAGTAAGAGTATATATTTGGATAGAAGGACAAGACATAGATAACTATGATTTTGCACAATTAGGAAAACAAATATCTGTAAGTTTTGGATTTACAAAAGAAAGATACGAAGAAACAGATATACCTGGTTATGATGGTCCATCAACAGATATAACTGGAACTACATTTAGTTATGCAGCTGATGGAGAAGTTGTATTATCTGATGAAGCAATTGCAGCAGGAGTACAATATAATACATCAAATAAAGGATTTGTAATTCCAAAAGATTACACTACGACATTTACGTTTACAGATAATGGTGTAAGTAAAACAGCAACATATTCTGCTAGCTCATGGTCAGTAAGTGATACTGTTTAATAAAAAATATCAAACAATCATCAAATAGGGTAAATTTTAATACAAAAAATAGCTAATTGATATTATAATTCATAATTATCAAAAAGCTATTTTTTTAATGGCTAATAAAACAATAATCAAAGATTGTTGAATTTTGTATTTTGTTTGATATACTTTATATAGGTGATGATAAATGAAAAAAGAGAAAAAAAGGCAAAAGTTGTTTTTAACTTTACAAAATCAAATTAAAAGTCATAAAAAGGCTTTTGCAATATATGTAATTTTGAGAGTATTTGTAATATTAACCCTAGTTTTACAATTGCTTCATAAAAATTATGAAAACGTATTTTTGTGTATTTTAACTTTATTTTTATTTTTATTACCAAGTTTTTTTGAAACAAAATTCAAATTAGATTTACCTGAATCATTAGAAATAGTAATATTATTATTCATCTTTGCTGCTGAAATACTCGGAGAAATTCAAAACTTTTATGGAATATTTAGCAACTGGGATACTATTTTACATACAATAAACGGATTTTTATGTGCTGCGATTGGATTTTCATTAATCGATATATTAAATAGATATGAAAAACTACATTTAAATTTATCACCATTATTTGTAGCAATTGTAGGATTTACTTTTTCAATGACTATTGGTGTTCTTTGGGAATTCTTTGAATATAGTGCAGACGTTTATTTTAAAACGGATATGCAAAAAGATGAAATAGTTACTAATATATCTTCAGTATCATTAAATGAAGAAGGTAAAAACGTTCCAGTTAAAGTTGATAATATTTTAGAAACTAATATTTTAACAAAGAATGGAACTATCAAAGTTGAAAATGGTTATTTAGATATTGGATTACATGATACTATGGAGGATTTAGGAGTAAACTTTATTGGGGCTGTAATTTATTCAATTATAGGATATGTATATGTAAAAAAAAGAAATGATAAAGGATTAGCCCAAAAATTTATGGTTAGGATGAAAAATATATGAAGTTGTTTTTAAGAATGGGTAATGCAATTGTAATAATTTTATTTTTAATTTTGGTTTATATAGCGTTAGATCATTTTAATTATTTACCTAAAAAAAGTTATACAAGTGATGATTTTAATGTTGAATTTATAGAAAGTAAAGTGGATAAAGATAGTGACGGATTAGATGATTATACCGATATATTAGATGGTGCAAAAGAATTTATTTCAAAAAAGCCAAAATATAAAAGTAATTATTACTCGGGCGGGTATCCAACAGATGATTATTATGTTTGTACTGACTTAATATGGTATTCTTTAAAAAATGCAGGATATGATTTTAAAGAATTAATTGATAATGACATTGAAGAAAATAAAGAAGATTATGACATTGAAATTCAAGATAAAAATATAGATTTTCGTAGAGTTAGAAATATTTTAGTTTTTTTGAATAAGTACACTGAAAGTTTAACAACGGATGCGACTGATTATGAAAATTGGCAAGGCGGAGATATTGTTGTATATGAAGGCCATATAGCTATTGTAAGTGATAAAAGAAATAAAAAAGGTATTAGTTATATAATACATCATGATGGTTATCATAAATATGAAGAAGATGCTTTAGATAGAAAAAAAGTAATAGGACATTATAGATTTAATTTAAAGATGGAGGATTAATTATGGATGCTAAAATAAAAAAGAAAGAAATTGTAAAACAATTATTAAATGAAGATTTAAAAACTGATGATGAAAATGAATTAATAGAAATGCTTATTGATGAACCTTTAGCCATAGACATTGACAAATTAGAAGATGAAAAAAGTACCTTTAAAGACAAACTGGCTGATAAAATTACTGCAGTAGCGGGTTCCTGGACATTTATAATTATTTTTGTATCATTTTTAATAATTTGGATTATCTTAAATAAATGTATAGAAGATAGTATTGATCCTTATCCATTTATTTTGCTAAATTTATTACTTTCATGTATTGCAGCACTACAAGCTCCAATAATAATGATGAGTCAAAATAGAGAAGCTAAAAAAGATAGTATGCGTAGTAAAAACGATTATCGAACCGATTTAAAAAGTGAATTAATATTAGAAGTACTACATGACCAAATGAGTGAAATTGCTAAAAATCAAAGAAAAATATTAAAAATTTTAGAAGATAGTGGCATGATTACATCAGAAAAAGAAAATAAATAATGGCATAAAAAAACATTTTGGATTTTTTTCAAAATGTTTTTTTAATAATTAGTAATATATAAATCAATATATTCTTCAAGCGTTAAATCATTTTCATAAATAATTTTAGCATTTTCTTTACCAACATATCTAATATGCCAATTTTCAAATTGATATCCAGTTATATTTGTTTTATCTTCTGGAAAACGTATTATAAAACCAAATCTATATGCATTATTACTTAGCCAATCATAATCATCATCAGTTAGTCTGATATCACTAGATAAAGCAGTATTTCTTAAATCTATTGAAAGCCCAGCTTGATGCTCTGAATATCCGGGTCTAGCTGAATATGTATCAGCGGCTTTTACCCCATCACTAGCAACATAATTATTATATAGTGTTTTTTGAAAGTTATAATCTCTATATGCTGTAGTAGGCATTAAATTTATTCCAATTTCTTCTTTTGCAGCTTCTTGTAATTTTTTAAATGGTTCAATTATAATTTCTCGCATAGGAACATTATTTCCATAAGCACCAGGTAAATAACCTAAATCACTAGGTTTATAATCGCTAGGTAAATAATTATATTTATTAACTAGTACTAATAAATCATCGGGATTTGTTACTTCTTTTGTATCAGTATACACTGGTAAATCTAAATTTATATTTACATATGTAACAACAGTATCATAATTATAATCATTTTCTTGATAAAAACTTTCATAACGTTTTATTTTTTCTACATCAAAATTTTTAATTTCATAGTAATTGCTTAAGTCTATATAATCTAATTCTTTTAATTTATTAATATTTTTTTCACTTAAATTAAATATATAGTTTATTTCCTTGCCAGTATACCCTTTTGGCAAAAATGTAGTTATTATTTCAGAAATATTATCTTGATTATTAAATTCAATATCTTTATATTCTTTTAAATATTTTTCATCATATATATTATTTAATAAAACATATTCTAAAGTTTTTGAATATTCGTTTTCATTAATATTATATTCTTTCATCAAAGCTTCTACTTTACTATTTACCTCCTTATTTTCATTATTATTTTTATAAATATACATACTAGTAATTGCAACTAATGAAATTACTATAAAAAATGTTAATATTTTAAAACTTTTTTTAACTTTTTTCTTTTTACTCATAACATATCACCGCAATAATTATATCATAAATAAACGTATTAAAAATGGGTTTTAAAATGATAATATGTAAATATTTGTCTTATTTAAAAAATGATAATTTATTGCATTTTTGCCCTTTTTATGATATAAATCTAAATGAATTGGTTAGGAGAGATTAATTATGTTTGAATACATGGGAGATAGAATAAGTAATGCTATTAAGAATATTAAAGGCATGGGAAAAATTACTGAAGAAAATATTAGTGATGCAATGCGAGAAATTAGAATAGCTTTATTAGAAGCTGACGTTAATTATCAAGTTGTTAAAGAATTTGTTAATGATGTAAAAGAAAAAGCTTTAAATGCAGAAGTTGGAAAAAGTTTAAAACCAGATGAACTTTTTATAAAAATAGTAAAAGATGAACTTGTTAATTTGCTGGGGGGGGATTATGTTCCTTTAGAAGTAAATAAAAAGCCAACTATTTTAATGCTTGTAGGATTACAAGGAAGTGGTAAAACTACTACTGCTGGTAAGTTAGCAAATTATTTAAGAAAAAAACATAATAAAAAAGTTTTATTAGTTGCAGCAGATATTTATAGACCTGCTGCTATAGAACAATTAAAAACCATTGGTAAAGAATTAAATATTAACGTATTTAGTGAAGAAAAAAAAGTAATTGATATTGTTAATGATGCTATTAATTATGCAAATGAAAATAATAACGACTATATAATTATAGATACTGCGGGACGTCTTCAAATTGATGAAGAATTAATGCAAGAGTTAAAGGATATTGATGCTTTAATTCATCCCCATGAAAAAATATTAGTTATTGATGGATCAATGGGACAAGATGCTATAAATGTAATTACGGGATTTAATGAACAACTTGATTTGACTGGGTGTATTTTAACTAAGCTTGATGGAAATACCAAAGGTGGAGTAGCATTATCAGTTAGACATTTAACTAATATTCCAATAAAATTTGTAGGTAATTCAGAAAAAATGGATGGTTTATCTGAATTTTATCCTGAAAGAATGGCTGAGCGTATTTTAGATATGGGAGATATTTTAGAAATAGTTTCTAAAGTTGAAGATGTTATTGATGAAGATGAAGCTAAAAGACAAGCAATAAAAATGAAAAAAGGAACATTTGATTTAGAAGATTTTTTGTCCACTTTAAAACAAATTAAAAAATTAGGACCACTTGAAAATATTTTAAAAATGTTACCTCAAGCTAGAAAAATGGGACTTAACAATGTTTCAATTGATCCAAAAGATTTAGCACATGTTGAAGCAATTATTCAATCAATGACAAAAGAAGAAAGAAGAAAACCAGAAATATTAAAAGCATCTAGAAAGCAAAGAATAGCTAAGGGTAGTGGAAGAAGTGTTGAAGAAGTAAATAGATTATTAAAACAATTTGATACAATGAAAGAAATGATGAAAAAAGTAAGTAGTGGTAACTTTAAAATGCCATTTTAAAAGAGAACTATAAAATCTTTTTAAGTTCTCTTTTTAAATGCATATTATATTCATCAATGTTTTGATTTGGATTAATTCCTAATTTATTTATTTCATCTAAATATACTCGCGGTGGTAAATTTAAGTCAATATCTATTATTTTTTTAATTAAATAAAATGCTTTTTCTGGATCATCTAAATAAATCATATATAATTCATTAACTATACTTTGGGCAATTATATATATAAAATCTTCTGATGGTCTGCAATCTAATAAATCACTTAATTCTCTTTGATTAGCAGAATTTACAAATGAACCTATATTTTTAATTAAATCCCCTTGGCTTTGAAATTCATTTATATCTACTGCGCTTAGTATACTAAATTCTTGAAATAAATTTTTAGCATTTTCAGTTGCTATATCCCATGTTTCAAATTGCGTAACTATTGCAGATTTTTCAAATTCTTTAATTTTAGAATAATAATCTGAACATATTAATTCAAAAAACATACTTACTATTTCTGAATAAACAATCAATTTCTTATATATATTTGGACTAAAATTAGATAAAAGATGAATACCATGGCCATATTCATGAGCTAGTATTGCAATATCATTAAATTCGTTTTTTCTGGACATTTGAACATAAAAAGATTCATCATACGGTAAATAAAGAGAATTTGCATAAACAGTTGGATCCTGTGATTTTAAAAAATATAAACTTTTTCTTTCCTTATATAATTTGCAAAATAATTCAAATATTTCTTTTGTAGTTCCATTTTTAAAAAAATCATGAACTAATCCAATCAATTCTTTATTATCTACATCAAGTTGAGGATAAGGAATGCTAGTTATATCATCATTTGTTATTTTTGATATATCATTTACTAATGGCCATAAATATCTATATAAAGTTAAAAAATTATAATCTAGTAATATTTGATCTTGATAATTTCTTATTTTAATTGGTTTAGATTTTAAAATATCTAATATAATATCAATTGAAGTATCTAGTAGCTCTTTTTCTTCACCAGTTGCATTTTCCCTTAATTTTTTAAATGTTTTTAGTTTTTCTTTTAGTTCTCTATTATAAGGATTACGTTGCATAATATCCCCCCTTTAAAAATATATGTTACATATATTAACATAAAATATTTAAAAATTAAACATATATAATTACAGTAAAAAAGAGTAAAAATAATTAGTTAATAAAAAATAGATAGAATTTAATAGAAAATAATTTTATCTATTTTTTTCATCTCAAAAATAAAAAATTTGATTCACGCAAAAAAAACATTTTGAAATAGTGTTAAAATTTA
>CASFPB010000036.1 GCA_949296605.1 uncultured bacterium | reverse complement strand
CACACACATTATAACCATTTACTATTCTTTTATCTGGACTTGATGCATCTCGAACACGATCTAAATCTTCTAACTTTTTGCTATATTCCTTATTGATATCGCTATCATCAAATATTGCTATTGGCTCCTTCGTATTTATATACTTTTTTACTTCATTTATATAATTTCTCCATATAATTTTTTCATACTCATCGTCCAAATTTGCAAAATTATCACATAATCTATCTATCGTATAATTTAATTTTATATCTTCATCTAGTGCTCTAGCCATGTTAGAGACTAAACACCTTCCACCTTTAGCAAGACCATATTGTGTTTCCATAACAAACTTTTTGGCTGGTTTACTAGTCCCATTTGCAATTTTTTCAGAAAAATTACAAATTTCTCTTTTCAACTCATAGGTATTTGTAGTAAAATTATTCATGTAAGACACCTCCATATTTTTGTTTAGTAATGATTTATTTTATCAATTAAATTATAACAAATTTTGGAGTGTTTTACCTTATTTTTCAATCAAAAATCAGAAAAAGTTATCAACATTTTCTGATTTTTTCTTGTCAATTATTTTTTTCATCGAAACTCAAATTTAAATACTGTAAAAAAAAGATAATATGAAAAAGGTAAACATGGTGAATTGAATGCACTCAGATAAAAACATTACAAGAAAAGTTTATAATAATGAAAATATAAAAGAATTGCAAAATATATTTATGCAATTCTTTTATTATGATAAAATATTAATATAATGATATAAAAAGTAATTAAAAAATATAAGGAGAAAATTAATTTTATGATAAAAAAAATACTAATTATATTTTTATTAATTATAATTTCTGGATGTGGTAATGATTTAAATAAAAGTGGTTCGACATTAGATTTACCAGATAACAATATAGAAAATAACAAAGGGGAAAATATAATGACAAACATTAAAGTAAAAATAAACAATAATATATATAATGCCAATATAGAAAGTAATGAAACTGCTCAAAAATTTATAAGTAAATTGCCTTTAACTTTAAACATGAATGAATTAAATGGAAATGAAAAATATTATTATTTAGATGAATCATTACCAAATAGTCCAATTAAACCAACAACAATAAATAAAGGAGATATAATGCTTTTTGGGAGCAATTGCTTAGTTATATTTTATAAAACATTTAATACATCATACAGTTATACAAAAATAGGACATATTGAAAATATGCCCGATTTAGATGAAAATTCAATAGTTATAGAATTTGAAACATACTAGTTTTTTATATTATATAATAAATATATAATAACGTAATTAAATGAGTAGTTAATATCTTAAATAATTATAAAAATGTTAGGTAGTGAATTAAAAATGAGTATAGATTTTGAAAGTTTAAGAGAAAATGGAAGAATAAACATTAGTAAAGGTATAAGTAATGGAATTATTCATAAAAGTGAAATAGAATTAGAAGGTGCTAGAAATAAATTTTGGTTTAATGATTGTAAGTATATGTTTAAAGAAATTTTTGAAGGCTCATATGAAGATTATGCTGAATTAATTTCTAGTGAATTAGCAAAAGAATTTGGAATAGAATGCGCAACATATGATTTAGCAATATGTGATGGAAAATTAGGCGTAATTACTAAAAACTTTGTCAATGAGGATTTAGGAGAAGAATTAATATCAGGAACTGTAATTATTAATGAAGTTTATCAAATGTATATTTTGCCATTGCAAGAAATATGCGCTAAATATTTCGCTATTCTTGATAAATTTAATATAAAAGATAATTTTTCAAATATATATAAATTTGAATTGCAGACAAAAAGGAAAATATTAAAGCAAATATTAGAATTAATATCATTATTACCGGTTGATAATTATACAATCATAGGATTAGATAATATTAGTATCGAATATCTTTCTTCCGATGAATTAGATGATATTTTATTTAAATTAAATGAATTGTTTATAAATGTAAATGAAATGTATGATATAGATTTTATGAGCTATAAGAACGGTATAGTCAGAGCAAATAATTTATTTGATTTATGGTCAGTAATGGATATTTATTGTAAGATAAATGGCTTTAATTTAGCAAATGCAGATGATACTATAAAAAAATTATCAAAATTATTTTTATTTGATATAATAACTAGTCAAGGTGATAGACATACAGACAACTGGGGAATAATAATCAATGGTTCAACAGTTAAGCTTTCTCCAATATATGATAACTCTAATATGTGCAACTTAAATAGAAGTAAAACTATTAAGTCCATTAGTTCAATAATAGACTTATTAAAAACAAGTAAAACTAAAGATGCAAAATCAATTAGAACGGAAAAAAGATTGAAAGATTCAATATATCATCAAAAATCATCATTAAAGGTTGTTCCAGAAAATGTAATAGATAGAGCTAATAATTTGCAAATGATTAATGAATTTATGAGAATTTCATCTATGGAAGATCAAAATGAAATCTTTAGCATAATTGAAAAATTAAATCCTACATATTTGGAAAATGTTTTTCTTAGAATTGAAGAAAGAATAAAAGCTCCGATTCCTTCTCAAATAAAAGAAATAGTTGCAAAAACTATTGAAATAAATGTTAATGAACTATTACAATATATAGAATTAAAGGAGGCAAAATCATATGGAAAGTAAACAATTTATAGAGTATATAAATACAAATATATATATAATTTTGTCTAATTTGAAAAAAAATCTTGATATAAATCAAGAAGAATCAATTTATTTAATAAATTTAATTATAAAAGACTTTTTAACTGATGAGTATTATTCTACATTAATTAATAGCAAATTGGAATTTTTCCCTTTTGAAGAAAGTGCCATACAAAGCATAAAAAATATTTTTATAAGTATGGATATTGATGAAAGTGAAACAAAAAAAATAATATTAACTATACCAGAAATATTATTATTTTATGATAGTTTTGAAAGTATTTATTTAATTTATAAAAACTCTAAATTTAGAGGTATTGCTTTTTTGAATGGTGAAGATTATAGAGCATATTCATATTCAGAAAGTAGTTTTAGATTAAGACACTTAAATAATACTTTAGATTCTAGGATTAATGATTTTACTTATTTGATAGAAAAATTGCTTAGAAGTTTAGATCGAGAAGACGTTAAGAGATCAACAAATTTAGAATCACAAAATGAAGAAGACTTAAAAAATAGATTTATGGCATTAACAAGGAGTAATAGTAAAAAAAATTATTATTTAAGAAAAAAACAATGAGTTATATTTTTATGAGATAAAATAATCTTTGTTAAAAACAAAATAAAAAAATTAATAAGGGAAAAGTAAATGAGTAAACTAAAAATGAAAACTAAAATAAAAAAAGTATTTAAATGTGAAAAGCTAACATTAGTAATGTGTATAATAACAATATTAATTGGTATTGGAATTTATACTGATACTGCAATAGGTATTCCGATAAAAGAAAATTTGATAATTTTTTTTATTAGTTTTTTCCCATTTTTAATTTTTTCGTTAATTGCTAAATTATCATATAAAAGTCCATCCAAAAATAAAAAATATAGAACTATAACAATAATATTAAGCTTAATATTAATTTTTTACTATTTCGTAATAATGTTTTTATCTATTTTTCTTGCAGCTATTAATCCAGTAACTAATCCAAAATATTATAATTATTATGTAAAAGGAGAAAAACTAGAAAAAGTATTTCCATCTAAAATACCCAATGAAGCTAAAAATATTAATTTTTATTATGCTCCAGGAATATTACAGGGAGGAACAACGTATTCTCTATATTATGTTAATAACAATATGACAAAAGAAATGTTTGATAAAAAATATAAAAGTAAAGCAATTTGGATTGGAAAAATTGATGAATACAAAGATAAAGAAGGGTTATTAACTGGGGTATTTTCATATACACCATCGTATAATAAAAATGAAAATGATTATACAATATATTTAATTGAGGGAAGATGTGATAATTCTGGATATTGCAATCATGGCGCTTTTTTAATTGCAGCTTTTAATGAAAAAACAAGTGAAATTGTATTTTGCTCACAAGATTGGTAATAAATAAAATGATAGTAAAATTAACTCTTGATATATTTCCTGTTAAAAATAAAAATTATTATATAAGATAATAATGTGAAAGGAGGAAAAATGAATCAAGAAAAAATTGGTAAATTTATCGCACAATGTCGAAAAGAAAAAAATATGACTCAGCAAGATTTATCTGAAAAATTAGGAGTATCAAGCAAAACAGTAAGTAATTGGGAAAATGGCAGAAATATGCCAGATTTATCACTATTTAAACCATTGTGTGAAGAACTAGACATTAATTTAAATGATTTCTTGAGTGGAGAAAAAGTAAAAGAAACAGAATATCAAAAAAAGTTAGAAGAAAATATAATAAAAACTATAAATTTTTCCAATAATAAGCTTAAAAATAAAAATAATTTTATTGGGCTAATGTTGATAACATTCGGTGTTTTAATATCAATTACTGCAATTGCGATTTTTCTAAGTGAGAGTAGTTGGGGTTCTTTATATTCGGTATTTGGAGCCATTATTTCTTTAATTGGAATAAGTAAGTTTACAAAAAGATTAACATATGGAAAAAGATTAATTTGTAATTTTGGATATTTTTTAATTTTCATTTTCGTATTAATAACAATTGATTATATTGGCGTAGTAAACATTCATCAAGCACCTAGATTCTCTTTAAAAAAAATTTCTGGAGAAAATACAATTTATTATGATACCCCCTTTTATGATGTAGTTAGATGCAATGTTAATAAAGATAATGAGAAGTTTATTATAATGAAAAATCAAAAATATGACATAAATAATATAGATATTTATTGTAAATAATTAATTTATTTTTATTAATGTATTATAATTATTTAAAAAGGATGTGAAAACATGTTAGTTAAAAATAATTATGATGAATGTCTAACTAATTTAGCTTGCTCGATACGAAGGTATTTCGGATTAAAATATAATCATAATACATTAAAATATATTGATAAAATATTAGATACTAAAAAACCTAAAAATGTTGTAGTAATATTATTTGATGGAATGGGGTCTAGAATATTAGATAGAGTATTGGATGAAAATTCATTCTTTATAAAAAATAGATATAAAGAAATTACAACTGTATTTCCAGCTACAACTACAGCTGCAACAACTTCAATTAGAACAGGATTAAATCCGGTAGAACATGGTTGGCTAGGATGGAATACTTATATACCCCCTATAAATAAAACAATAACTTTATTTTTAGGTTGTGAAAAAGGAAAAAAAGAAATTAGTGAAGAGTTTTTAACAGTTAAAGATAAACTATATAATAAATCAATTGTCAAGGAAATAAATGAAATAGGAAAATATAAGGGAATTGAGTTATTTCCTTTTGGAGATAATAAATATAAAAATTTAGATGATATGTTAAATATTATTGAAAGTGAAACAAAAAAAGAAGGAATAAAATATATTTATGCATATGATGATGAACCAGACCATACAATGCATGATTTAGGACCAGATAATCCAAAAGTAAAAGACTTAATAAAAACAAGAAATGAAAAAGTTAAACAATTATGTGCTAAATTAAATGATACTTTATTAATTGTTGTGGCAGATCATGGACACATAAAAGTTGAACCTATATATTTAAATAATTATCCAGAATTAGTAAACATGTTAGAAAGAATTCCATCTATTGAACAAAGAGCCATTTCATTTAAAGTAAAGAAAGAATATTTAGAAGAATTTAAAAATAAATTTAATGAATTATTAGGTAAATATTTTTCACTTTATGATAAAAAGGACATAATTAGTAGTAAATTGTTTGGTGATGGAACACCAAATGAGTTATTTAATGATTCTATCGGGGATTATATAGCAATTGCAGAAAACTCTAACAAATGTTTAATTAGTGATGGCGATGATATTTTAAATTCTCAACATGCCGGATATACAGATGATGAAATATATATTCCTTTAATTGTAATAGACAAAACAATATAAAAATCAATAATTTATGCATCTTGTTAAATAATATAGTTTCATTGTAAAATTTTTGTTATTTTTTCAAATTGAAATGAGTATAGGAAAATAAATGTATTAAGTGGGAATAATTAATTTGCTATAAAGCTATATAAAAATTAAAAACTAAAAACTAGAAATGAATTTGTGTAAATTATATTATAAAGAATTAAATTAAGTTGTGGTATAAAGGAGATTAACTATGTTTGAAAAGAAAGAATATATGCTTTTTATAATAATGCTTGGATTATCTTGTTTTAATATTCCAATTGTAATATTTTTATACTTTTTAAATCCAGATTTTATAGGGATTTTTGCTAGAACAATTATTCCAATTCAAGTCATAATAATAGGAATAAGTTTAGTATATTATGAACTAAAAAGTAGAAAAAATGAAAGAAAAAATTATAAAGTTTGCATTGGAATAATTAAAAAAAATAAATTTAAACTTCTTAATTTAAAATGGATAAAAGCCCCTGTTGTTTCTTATGTTATAAATGGAAAAAAATATGAAACAACTGCTAGTTTTGGTATTAACGGAATAATTAGTTTTTTTCTAAAAAATAAACGAGTTAAAGTTTATTACAAAGAAAATAATCCTCAAAATGTATTATTTAATAATAATATTTTTATAATTGTAGGAGGTATATTTATCGTAATTGGCATATTTGTATTTATTACAATGCTTTTTATATAAAGTATAATTATAAATAAATTAATTTAATATTTTATTGTTTACAAATAGGAAAAAATTAGATTTTAAGTCACAAATTACACTAAAGCTAAAGTTAAAAATAAATATTTTTATATGGATGAAGTAAAGTAAATGTTGGAAAAATTTTAGAGAAAATACAAGTTATACAATTAATTTGTATTTTTTTTATAATCTTTTAGATAAAAAATAGTCTAATCTATAATTATCTTTATCATTAAAATTATTATTATCTATTTG
>CASFPB010000035.1 GCA_949296605.1 uncultured bacterium | reverse complement strand
TAAATTTTAACACTATTTCAAAATGTTTTTTTTGCGTGAATCAAATTTTTTATTTTTGAGATGAAAAAAATAGATAAAATTATTTTCTATTAAATTCTATCTATTTTTTATTAACTAATTATTTTTACTCTTTTTTACTGTTATCTTAAATAAAAATTTTATGTTATTGTTCCAAAATCTTTTTAATCTTTTTGGTTCTTTAATAATTCTATATAACCATTCTATATTTAATTTAATAAATATTTTAGGTGCTCTTTTTTTATATCCACTTAATACATCGAATGAGCCACCTACACCAATAAATATTCCTTTTTTAAATTTATTGATATATTTATATATTATTTTTTCTTGATGCGGTATTCCTAATGCTACCATGCATATATCAGGTTTAAGTTTAAGTATTTCTTCCATTACTTTATCTTTATTTTTTACGTATCCATTACTGTATCCCATTATGTTTATATTATTATATTCTTTTTTTATTTTAGAAATTAAACTTTCTAAAACTTCTTCTTTTGCTCCATATAAATATATAGAATATTTATTTTTATTAGCTAATTTTAAAAGATACTCTGCTATGTCTATCCCAGTTATCCTTTCACTAATGTCTATTCCAACTTTTCTTGCTGCTTTAACTACTGCAATTCCATCTGGAACAAAACTAAATTCTTTTGACTCTAATATTTCTTTTAATTCATTATCTTTTTCACTAAGCATTAGTGTTTCTGGATTAACGGTTATTATAAATCGTTTGTGTTTATGTTTTAAATCATTTTCTAATAATTTAAAATATTTAGTTTTTTCTTTATTATATAGTTTTTTTAAATATTCTTTCATTTTATCCTCAGTTTTCAAAATAATTTATACAAAATGTTGCATAAAGTGGGATAGATTTTATATTATTTTCATATCCAAAATTTCTTGAACTAACTCTTATAGCATATGGTGGTTTATATTTATCCATGTAATAATTTAAACTTTTAGAGTTATTATTTATATTTGCTTTAACTTCAATTGGTATTATCCCATTTTTATTGTAAATTAAAAAATCTATTTCTGCTTTATTTTCTGATTGCCAATAATATAAAGTATTACTTCTTATTAGCTCTGTTGCAACATAATTTTCCGCAATTATTCCTTTATACATAAAATCCTTATTTAACATAATGTCTTCGTATTTTATTTCTAATAATGTTGTCAACAATCCCACATCACTTAAATATAATTTAAAATTGTCTTCATTAATAAATGCTTTTAATGGAGTTTCTACTTTATTTATAGCATTAGACTTCAATATCATTTTGCTAGATAATAGCCAATCAATTGAAATTTCATAATCTCTTTTTCTTGCATTATTATTGATTTTACTATATTGAAATTTGTTACTGGGGTTAGCTAATTGTGTAGGTATTGAATTATATATTGCTTCATTTTTTACACCTTCGGTTGCATTCAAAATATATTTATTCATATCACTCAAATATCCACTAATAATATTTTTTAAGATATCTTTATCAATATTCAATACATTTTTTTCTTTCTTTAAATTCATTACTATTTGAGGCATCCCACCAGTGCATAAAAACATTCTATAATAATTTAATAGTTTTTCATGCATTACATCATTCATTTTTTTATTGTTTTGGTAGCATGATTTTATTTCTGG
This sequence comes from uncultured bacterium, assembly GCA_949296605.1. Classification (GTDB taxonomy): domain Bacteria; phylum Bacillota_I; class Bacilli_A; order RF39; family UBA660; genus Onthocola_B. Next base: position 37,739 of record CASFPB010000035.1, on the reverse strand, counting down.
AATTATTATTTCATAATTTAATGCCCAAAGAAATTCTTCAAAATTCATAGGATACATTGTTATCATTTTCACTTTACCAACTGGAAAAGATGAGTGAAATCTATTTATCTTAACCCCTAATAATGATCCTGCACATATTATTTTATAAGGAACTGGGCTTTCACAAAAATATTTTATACTGCTAATAATTTCTTCTGATTCTTGAACTTCATCAAAAAATATTATTGTATTTTCAAAATCGATTGTATGTCCTAAAGCTATTTCCATCTTTTTTATTTTATCTATAATATTTATATTTTCTTTAAAAATACTTATTACTTCCTTATTATCTAGTAAATTTATATATTCATATTGATTAAACTCTTTTTCACAAAATTCTTTTACTATATATGTTTTTCCTATTTGTCTTGCCCCTAAAATCATTAATGGTGTTTTTATATCTTCATTTTTCCATTTTAATAATTCATCATATATTTTTCTTTTCATATGTTCACCTAAATAAAATATACTTTAATATGTTAAATTTGTCAATTTTTTCACGTTTTTGATACGAGTTTTTTTATTTTTTTCACGTTTTTGATACGAGTTTTTTTATTTTTTTCACGTTTTTGATACGAGTTTTTTTATTTTTATTTTTCAATTACTTAAAAATAACTTAAAATTACTTTAACTTTTTTTACTTTTTTTCATCTTTTTTTATTAAATCAATAATTGCTTTAGCTTTCATTTTCCAATCATTTTCTTTTGCTTCTTTATCTAATAATTCAATATACTTTTTGTCTTTTTCTTTTTTTAAAGCTTTTTCAATATTATTAATAAATTCATCATGTGTTTTAGCTATAAAAACACTTTTATACTTACGACATTCCGGCATATCTGTTGTAATTATAGGTTTATGCAGTGCCATATATTCAAATATTTTTACTGGACTAGTAGCTAGCGTTATGTTATTTATCACAAATGGTATTGTTAATACATCTGCATATTTTGCATAGTTTTTTAATATTTTATAATCCCTTGATCCTAAAAAATAAATATTTTCTTCATTGTTCATATTTTGATCGTATGCTTCATCATATTTTATACCAAGCAAAACTATACTATATTTATTAGTTTTAGCTATCTTTTTTATTAAATCGTAATCAAACCATTTTGCCAAAGCGCCATAATACATAATTATTGGTTTCTTTTTATTTATTATATCTTGAAATTCTTTTTCAAATTTATAATCTTTGTCAAATGTTTTATAAAAGTCATAATCTACTCCATTAGATGAAAACGCTAAATTTTCTTTTCCACGGTGTTTAATTACCTCTTTTTCTAATGCATCTGCTGTTACTACTACGTAAACATTTTTGTGATTCATAACATAGTTATATTTATCAATTATATTTTGAGGTATATTTTTAGTTCCTGCTAATTCTGGAGATAAATCATCTATATATTCATATATAAATTTATACCCATTATTGATATAGTTTTCAATGTTTTCTACTGATAATTTCCAATCAGTTGAATAAAGTTGAATATATTTTGGCTTTTTTATATTGCTTAATTCTTGCATTAATATTTTATTTAGTGCTATATTATTAAAATTTATTAAATATATATTCTTTTTCAATTCTTTTATTGTTTTAATATTATCTGTCATTGTTGTTACTTCATAAAACACTAAACAATTATTTTTAGCTAAATTATTAGCTATATGTTGTGGTCTTTGAAATAATGGAACGTTATATCCAAAACTACTTCTCCATAGAATTATTCTTTCATATTTATTATTTTTTAAAATATTCTTAATTTCGTTTCTATATTTCTTTTTATTAAGTATTACTTTAAAACTTATTTTATCTAAATAATTTGCTATTATATATGCCCTAAGTTTTTTACAAAAACCAATAAATCCATATTTTTTATATACATTTACCAATTTTGATATTTTTTCTTTCATATTATTTTCATTCCTTTTTTTAATTAACAATAATAATAATGGATATAAAATATAATTATATCTTCCATTTACTACTATTAGTAAATTTGCTAAAATGTATCCAATTATAAAAATTTCTAAAAATATATTATCATATTTTTTCTTTTTAATATCGTAAATAATTGATTTCATAACATATAAAATTATTATAATAACTATTATCTTACTTATTTGGTCAAAAACTAATTTATATTTTTGATTATTATTATTTGTAACTAAATCAAAAAATACATAGGTAGAGTTACTATCGCTCCATAAATTATAGTATTTGCACATTCCCAAGGTTATTTTTTGGCTTGTTTTTAAATTCCAAAATCTATTAAATGCATCTTTTAATAATTCACCTGAGCCTTCATTTTTTATAACATTGAAAGCATAATTTGAATCTTCTTCACTCCATCCTCCACATAATTCGTAATTACTTCCAAAGTATATTGACCATTCTAAGGCTCCACTTTGCATAGTTGTATCATATTTTTCTTCGATCCAATTATTTATAATATTATTTGTTCCAAAATATCCAAGTAAAAGAACTATTAGTAGTATATATTCTTTAATTTTTTTACTTGTTAATGCGAAGTATATTATTGTTGCAATTATAAATATTATCATTATTGGTCTTATATTATTTGATATAGAAATAAGTATTCCAATTATTAAAAATAATATAATATTTTTAAAATTAACATTCCTTTTTTCTATTAATATATAAAATAAATATAACGTAATTATAAAACAAAGCAAAAACAAATTTTCTGTAGAAATTAAAAATGTTGCAAAAAATACTGTTGGTAATAATAGCCATAGTATTGATCCATATATAGAAATTAATCTATCATTTTTAAGATGTAATAGCTTATATAATAGAAAAGCAGTTAATATTTGACAAAATATATTAAAGTATAGTGCAACTTTAATTGATGTTCCAAAAATCCTAAATATTAAAGATAATATATATGAAAAGAAATATACATATCCATTAAATGATAGATAATATTTATTAGTTATGTTACCCGCAATTATTTCTTTGGCTGTATTATAATATAATTCAAAATCAGAGGTTACAATAAAATCTAATTTATTTATTAATATTATCCTTATAATAATACTTAAAATACCTAATATTATAATTCCATATTTTATTATTCTATTTTTTAATAAATATTCTTTATATTTTTTAGGTATCCAAATTATTATTAAAATTAATATTATTGTTAATATTAAGCTAATTGGATTTAGACTGGCTATATTAACTATTAAAATTCCTAAAAACAAAATAAAAATAATTATATGAACTAATTTTTTTAATAATTCCATATATATCAACTCTCTTTAACGTTATTATACATTAAAATTTTATTGTTTTCTATAAATTAAAAAAATTTAGAAGTTAATTTCTAAATTTTAAATATTAATTTTTAGCTTTGGTTATATTTCTTGTAAAATTATAAGAATCTCTACACATATCTTCTAATGTTAGAGTTGCCTTCCAATTTAATTCTTTTTCAGCTAGGGATGGGTCTGCATAACAAGTCGCAATATCTCCAGGTCTTCGCTCAACTATTTTATAATTTATCTTTGTGTTATTAGCTTTTTCAAATGCCTTAATCATATCAAAAACGCTATAACCCTTTCCTGTTCCTAGATTAAATATTAATAAACCGCTTTTGGTTTTACATAATTTTTCTACACCTTTTACATGGGCTTTTGCCAAATCTACAATATGTATATAATCTCTAACTCCTGTTCCGTCTTTTGTGTCATAATCATTTCCAAAAACACTTAATTCTTTTAATTCTCCAGTAGCAACTTTTGATATATATGGCATTAAATTAGCGGGTATTCCATTTGGATCTTCACCTATTAATCCACTTTCATGCGCTCCAACTGGGTTAAAGTATCTAAATATACAAATGTTCCATGCTTTATTTGATTTATATAGATCTTGTAATATTTTTTCTACAAATAATTTACTTGTTCCGTATGGATTAGTTGTGTTTCCAATTTCACAATTTTCATTAATTGGCATTATTTTAGATTCTCCATATACAGTTGCACTACTACTAAAAATTAATTTTTTTACTTTGTTTTGTTTCATGACGCTTAATAATGTTAATACGCTTGAAACGTTATTAGTGTAATACTCAATTGGCATATTTACACTATCACCTACTGATTTAAAGGCTGCAAAATCAATCACTATGTCAATTTTGTTTTCTTGAAATATTTTTTCTAATAATTCCCTATTAAGCATATCCCCTTCATAAAATTTTATATTTTTACCAGTAATTTTATATATCGCCTCTAAAACATTATGTTTACTATTACTAAAATTATCTAAACCAATAATTTCATAATTGTCATTTAATAATTCTACGCATGTATGACTTCCAATATATCCACAGCAGCCTGTTATAAAAATTTTTTTCATATTTACTCCTATTCAACTATTTTTTCCACAATATTTTGTAACTTTATTATTGATTGTTTAATTGTATTTTGAGGAAAAACATTGCTTTTTTAATTGAAATTTAGAAGTTAATTCCCAAATTTTTTTATAATAGCATCAACTATATATTCGCTAGCATGTCCATCACCATAAGGGTTAGATGCATGGCTCATTTTTTCATATTCCTTTTTATCCGTTAATAATCTCTTGGTTTCGTTATATATAATTTCTTCGTCAGTTCCAACTAGTTTTAATGTTCCAGCTTTAATTCCTTCTGGTCTTTCAGTAGTGTCTCTTAAAACTAATACTGGTTTTCCAAGCGATGGTGCTTCTTCTTGTATGCCACCACTATCAGTAAGTATTATATAAGATTTGTTTTGAAAATTATGAAAATCAAATACTTCCAATGGTTCAATTAATTTAACTTTATTACAACCATTAAAAATTTCGTTTGCTACTTCTCTTACTTTAGGGTTTAAGTGAATAGGATATATAACTTTTACTTCTTCAAATTCATCTACTATTCTTCTAATAGCTTTAAATATATTGCGCATAGGTTCACCTAAATTTTCTCTTCTATGTGCTGTCAACAAAATCATTTTTTCATTTGGCTTTATCCATTCTAGTTCTGGATGCTTATAGTTTTCATCAATGGTTGTGCTCATTGCATCAATTGCTGTATTACCTGTAATATATATTTTACTTTCATCTATATTCTCTTTAATTAAGTTTTCTTTGCTAATTTCAGTTGGAGCAAAATACATATCTGCCATGCAATCTACCATTTGACGATTCATTTCTTCCGGAAATGGAGAATATTTGTCATAAGTTCTAAGACCAGCTTCAACATGACCAATGGCTACTTGATTATAAAATGCTGCAAGAGCACCTGCAAATGTTGTAGTTGTATCACCATGAACTAAAACTATATCTGGCTTTACTTCTCTTATTACTTTTTCAAGTCCATTTAAAGCCCTAGTTGTAACATCTCCTAATGTTTGACCTTGTTTCATTATATTTAAGTCATAATCTGGTTTAATTTTAAATGTATCTAATACTTGATCAAGCATTTCTCTATGTTGAGCTGTAACACAAACTATACTTTCAATTTCTTTTCTTTTTTCTAATTCTTTAACCAATGGAGCCATTTTAATAGCTTCAGGTCTTGTTCCAAATATGCTCATTACTTTAATTTTTGTCATTGATTACTCCTTTTTTATTTTATTTTTTTAATTTTCAAAATTTTCATACATGTAATCGGCAATTTTGTAATGCTTTCCATATATATAATACTTAAATCTACTTTTATTCAATTATTTTTTCTACAATGCTTTCTAATTTTAATATTAATTTTTTAATTGTATTTAAATAAAATTGTTACTTTTTTGTTTATTAAATAAATAATTAATTTTTTTCTTTTAAATATTTTTTAAATATATATGATATTTTATTTTCATAATGCCGATGAATACCATATTCAGTAATTAAAACCTTTTTCTCTATTATGGTTTCTAACAATATTGCATGATATCTTTCAAAAATTAAAAAATCTTGGTTTTTAAATAATTGCGTTATTTGATTATAATCATTTTTATATTCAATTATATTAATATTTTCATTATTTATTAATTATTTTTATACTTTTAATAATCATTATTTAAACAATCATAAAATGGAATTAAATTTATTTTAAAATTTACAAAGTTATTTTTACAGCAGCTTTATAGTGTCGCGACTATTAACTTTTATTTTCTAATACACTTTCTAAAAAAATTAATACTAATCATATATTAATTAAATTGTTATTTAAGTTTTTTTTGTTATTTTATTTTCTTCTAATAATAATTTATTTCTAATTATTATATTAACTGTATTTCAATATTTTCAACACAATTAATAACTCTTTTTATCATTAATCCTCTATTTTTTCTGCTAATTTTTTTGCTTCAACCATACAATCTTCCATAGAACAATATGTCCAATTTCCATATCTTCCTATACTATATATATTATTATTTGTCATTCTTTCCATTATTTTTTTAACTTTTATTTCGTTTTTAGTATCTATATGGACATATGCAGGATCCATTAATATATATTCATATTCTTCTAATTTAAAAGATTTGTCAATGACTTTCATTTTAGATAAATTTTCTATAGTTTTATTTAATTGTGTATTTATTTCTTCTTTTGATACATTAAAATCTTTTGGGTATCCAATTTCAATATACATACTTAGCTTATCGGAATTTAAAATGTTATCATAAAAACCAATACGGTAAAAGTTAATTTTTTTATCTGGTATATAAATCCAATGCTCTTTATTATATTTTGATTTTTTATTAAATCCCAAATTAAATACTAATACTTTATTATAAGTAAGCTTTTCACTTAATTCATCATATTCTTTTAAATTAAATAATTTTAAAAATTGATTATACGGAACAGTATTTATTAAATTATCATATTCTATTACGCTACCATCACTTAATTTTACTTTTTTATTTTTACTATCAATTTCTACTACTGTAGTATTTAACTTTATATTTTTTTTATTAATATTTTCTAATAAAATATCAATTATAACTTGTGCACCTTTTTTAGGATACATAAATGTATTATTGTAAGAACTATTTGTGCTTTGTTTCATATTTTTAATTATAGAATGAATGTCGGCATAAGGAAAAAATCTTCCCATAGCATCTTTATCCAATGTCGTCAAATCACATGCATACAATTTTTCATTATATGGTTTTAAAAACATTTCAGTTATGCTTTTTCCAAATTTCCCATATAACATATCTAAAAAATTATCGTAACTTTCTTTTTCTTCTTTATTAAATAAATCATACAAACAATCAATAAATTTGTCTTTTGAAAGTTGATGAATGTTTGTTTGAAAAGGATAATCTATTAATTCTCCATCAAAATATATATAAGTTTTTTTCTCTTGAGTAACAAAATCATCTTTATTTAAACTATCTATAAATTTCTTTTTAAACTCATCTGTTTGAAAATGGAAAAAATGTCCAGCATAATCCCATACATAATCTTTTACATAATGAGTTTTACAATATCCTCCAACATTTGAATCTTTTTCTACTATTATATAGTCATCTAAATAATTTGCAAGTGTTAAACCAGATATACCAGCTCCAATAATTAAGTTCTTAGTTTTTTTCAATTTAAACATCCTTTCTTATTAAATCTACTAATTTATCAAAATCACTAGAGGCTTTTGAAACTTCAAATTTTTTTATAAATTCTTTTTTAATTGTTTTATTATATCCATTTTGTATTATTAAGTATAAATAATTTTTAATTTCTTCACAACTATATGATAAAACTAATGCGTTTGCATTTTGTAAAACATCAACTACGTCTCCATTCTGCATTGTGATAGCAAAAATGTTAGTACCCGAACCAAAATAGTCTACAATTTTTGCGGCAAAAAATATATTTTCATCAACTGCTTTAATAATATTGCCATCAATATGTATTAACCAATCAGCTTTCTTCATTTCTTTTAAACTATTTAAATATGAAATGGGCTTTTCAATTTTAACAAAGTCTAATAATCTTTCATTTATTATAAATAATTTATCAGAATTTCCCATATCTCCATAAAATATAACTTCTATTTTATCCTTTAAATTTGGAATTTCTTTATTCAGTAAGCTTAGCGCTCTTAATAATGCTGAAGCGTTTCTAATTTCGTCTAAATGTCCAACAAACACAAATCGAATTTTATTATTATTTTCCTTTTTTATATTCTTAGGATACATTTTCAAATCATAACTATGATTTATTATAAACGTTTTTTCATTTAACAATTTATTATTATTTAACATATATTTTTTTTGCGATTCGTTATTTAAAATAATATAATCGGCATATTTTAAAGTTTGTTCTTCTATCTCATTTAATTCGTTTCTTAATTTAATATTGTTTTTATATCGCCAATTCCAATAAAAACACTTCAAATTTCTTTTTAACGACATTTTCTTTATTAATGACATATTTTTATTAATTAAATTTTTAGTAGAATAATAAGAATATAAGTAACATGAAATGTGATGATATGGATTATTTTTTATTGGGTCTCCAAAAGATGCAATCCATTTAATGTGGGGAAAATCTCTTTTTATTCTTAATCCTATTATGTGAGCCTCCTGTGGCATTGCTCTTGTCATAATTATATCGTATTTATTTGCGTTTTTTGCAAAATATTTATAGCAATCTTCTACCCACTCATGAATATTATTACAATTAGAATAAATAGCTTTTACATTGTCTTTATTTTTAAACTCAACAGTATTTCCATATGACCAACCATTATGTATATTTTGAGTAAAAACATCATATGAATATTTAGAGTTATTTATTAATTTAAATGTAACTATGCCTTCTGATGAATTAACCGGGGGATAAAACCAACTAATTACTAATATTTTTTTCATTTAAATAATCTCCTTTTAATTTTTTTTGCTAAATTTAATAAACAAACGAATAAATCGTTAAAAAATAAAACATTTATATACTTTATTTTCAAACTATATTTTATGTACGGGTTTTTTTTAAATTCGGCATATAATATTTTATCATTTTCTTTCAAATATTTATCTAATTTACGTATTCTACTAAATGCTTCTTTTTTATTTCTTAATTGAAAACATATTATATTAACATGTGTAAATAACATTGTTGCAATGATTTTCACTATATATTTTCTTTGATTTATATTTGTTATTGTTTTATTGGTTACGTAATAATTTATAAGTGATTTCAAAACTTTTTCATGATCTGGTAAATGTTTTACTAAATTATCTTTGCTCATACTTTGGTCAGGTCTTCCAAGAAAATATCTATATACGTTTTCTTTTAAAAACCGCAAAGTTTTAATTTGAACAATAGGGAATACAATATATTGCATATCTACATAATATGTCTTTTCAAACAATTTTAAATTACATTCCCTTAAAATTGTGGTTTTATAAGTAATTGATGCCATAACAAAAGCAAAAAAATTTGGCAAATCAACTTTAAATTCATTAAATTTGTATGTTTTATCAAAATCATAATCCAAATAACCAAAAAATTTTCTATTACCATTATACACGTATTCTTCATAATAAGGTGTTAGTATAAGGTCTTCATCACACTTTTTTAATTTTTTTAAGTACGAAACAAAATTTATAGAATCAAACCAATCATCGCTATCTAACACTTTAAAATATTTCCCTTTTGCCATTTTTATACCCACATTTATTGTGGAACCATGGCCACCATTTTCTTTATTTATAAATATTATTGTTTCTGGATATTTATTAACATACTTTTTTATTATATCTGCTGAATTATCTTTACTACCATCATTTACTATTATTACTTCTATATCGTTTAAAATATCATTAATTAAAATCGAATCCAAACATCTTTCAAGATATTTTTCAGTGTTATACACTGGGATTAAAATCGTCAATAATTTCATACTACACACTCTCCTATTATTATCTTTCCATGTATTTTTGCATAAACTTTAGGTATTCATCACACACTTCTTTACCACCTATTTTTTGAACAACCCCATGTTCTATCCAAATTACTTTATCACACATCTTTTTTATCTGTTCTATTGAATGTGATACAAACAATACAGTAGTCCCTCCACCAATCATTTCCATCATTTTAGCTTCGCTTTTTGCTTGAAATGCAATATCACCTACTGATAATATTTCATCTACTATTAAAATTTCTGGTTCTACTATTGTTGCTATTGAAAAAGCAAGTCTAGCAACCATACCTGATGAAAAGTTTTGAACTGGAACATCTAAAAAATCTCTTAATTCTGAAAATTCTACAATCTCTTCAAATTTAGAATCAATTAAAGCTTTGGAATATCCCATTACTGCACCATTTAAATAAATGTTTTCTCTTGCTGTAAGTTGTGAGTCAAATCCAGCACCAAGTTCTATCATTGGACATATATTTCCATAAGCTTTTACACTTCCCTTTGTTGGTTTCATTACTCCTGCTACAACTTTTAAAAGAGTTGACTTACCAGCACCATTTGCTCCAATAAATCCCACTACTTCTCCACGATTAATTTTAAAATCAACATCTTTTAATGCCCAAAATTCATTTTTTTTCTTTTTTTTATGTTTGCCAAAATCTACAAACCATTGTTTAAGTGAAAATCCCTTTTCTATTCCTAAATTAAAACGCATTGATACATTATCGACATCTATCATTATTTCTTGCTTTTTCATATGCCCTCCTAAACATAGTAAATAAATTTATCTTGTTTCTTTTTAAATATAAAGATACCTAAGAAAAATACGATTAATGCCGAAACTGCACAACCTGCAAATTGTCCTAATGTTGGACAATTTCCATAAAGGATTATAGATCTAGCAAAATTTATAAATTGATATAATGGATTAAATTTCATTATAAATTGTAATGTTGGATTAATAATAGATATATCATACATTATAGGGGTTAAATATGTCCATATTGTAATAATTATTCCATATATATAAAACATATCTCTTAAAAATACTGATATTGTAGATAAAATAAAACCCATTCCGACAGTAAATAAAAATAAACATATAAATGAGAATGGCAATAATAAATGCCACCAATTAAGTCCAGTTCCTGTTGCAATTATTACAACATATAATGGAATTAATGTAAGTAAAAAATTTATGCCTACAAATAAGCATTTTGATAAAGGAAAAATATATTTAGGTATGTAAACTTTGTTTATTAAACTAAAATTTGCAACAACACTACTCATCGCCAAATTAGATGCTTCACTAAAATAATTAAAATATGTTAAGCCTATAAGTAAGTATGCTAAGTAACTAACTCCTGGTGTAGAAAATTTAAAAACATTAGAAAAAACTACGGCCATAACTGCCATCATCATTATCGGATAAAGTAAGCTCCATACTATTCCTAAAACGCTTCTTTTATATTTTACCTTAAAATCTCTAGTTACTAATTGTTGTAATAAAAAACCATATTTTTTATACGTCCATTTTAAGTTATTTATAAATTTCATATCAGTTATATCCTTTCTAAATTCATTATAGCAAAAAATATCCTTATTTATCAACCTTTTTACTTAGAAATACCCCACTTGCAATAAATGTAAATGGAATAATTATATTTGTTGAATTAATTATATTTCCAGTTAAATATGCAGAAAATATAAATAGAAGAATTACTGTAGTAATGGTAAACATATAATAGGTTTGATATTTGAAGAAATTGTATAAGCTATTAACTATTAAAAAAATATATATAAATAATAATAATAATGCTCCTACTATGCCAAATGCATAATAATGCAAGACAAAATCACTTTCTATATTTACTATATTTTGTATTCTTGTGTTACTTATTCCAAATAAAATATCAAATTTATTATCATTTATTTCAATTACCCTTTTGATTATACTTTTTTCAATATTACGATAGTTTATATCTTCTATTTTTATGTTTTTTACATAATTATACCAAAACTCTGTATCATATTTTATCGGATAGTAATTTTCAAAAAATACTTTGGGTAAATAGTTCGGATTGTAATTTGCATATATGTAGTTTATTTTTTCATCTAATATTTCAGCATTTTCTTTTATTTCACCGTAAGCTAAAATATCAAAATCATTAATTTCATAAGCTATATTTAATTCTATATTTCTATTTGCATATGGAGATATTGGAAGCAAAATAATCCAGATACTAATGGGTATCAAAATATATAAAAAATGCCAATTAATTTTTTCTTTTTTATAAAGTATTAAAATAACATAAAAAATTGTTGCACATATAAGTGTTAGTAATCCTCCAACACTTGATACTCGGGTTCCAAGCATTAACATGGCTAATGATAACACTAAAATATAGAAAATGCTTTTTTTGTTTTTATATAAAAAATCATAAACAAATATAAGTAATAACATAATCATAAAGGCCGCTTCCTGATTAGCATACATAAAAAATCCTTTGCTAGCAGTTTCTTGATAGTAATTATTAATACTCCATTCGAAAATATTCTTTGTTATCAATTTATCTGTATATGAAGATAAACTTAATTTTAAAATATTTGTAATTATAATTGTAAAGCTAATTAATATAGTCCATACTTTTAAAACTAATAGATATTTTTTCCATTCAATTTTTTGATAATATAATGAATATAAAAAAGTAATCGGAGTAATCAATTTTAATATTGTTAAACTTTCTTTAATTAAACTATAATTAAAATTATTGGGAACTAGTGATACAAAATTTTGTGCTCTTAAATAGCTAATTATTAAATATATTAAACATAGCAAATAATATAAAAAAATATACTTTACATTTTTTCTTGATTCACTAAAAATTATTATAGTTAATAAGAAAATTATAAATACTGTAATAACTTCAAATAACGTAATAATGCTACTATGAAAATAAACTGTGCTAAATAAGGGAAATAAAAAAAGAAAAATAAGTGTTACATTATTTAGAACTTTTTTTCTTTTTCCTTTTTGTTCTTTTAACCTTTTCATTTACTACCACCTTATTTTTCTTACTATGATCAAATAATATGTCTGTATTTAATACTACAAAAAGTAGTAATATCATTAAAATTATATATATAGCAATTGCTATTTGAGTATCTCCTAAAACATAGAAAATAGAAACTGAAGCAAATGCAATATTAATTAAATAAATTATGATTATACTTTTCATTGGGCTATATTTCATTTTTAGAAGTTGATGATGAAAGTGTTCTTTATCTGCTACACCTATATTTTGGCCTTTTAATAATCGTCTTAATATTGCAAAAACGGTATCAAATATTGGAATTGCTAATATTACTATTGGAACTATTAAAGATGTAAAAGTTGTTACTTTATATCCAAGTAAGGCGATTACTGATATCATAAAACCTAAAAACAAACTTCCAGAATCCCCCATAAATATTTTTGCTGGTGGAAAGTTATGAACTAGAAAGCCTAAGGTAGATCCTAACATAATTAAAGAAATAATTATGTCTAGACCACCAAGTCTATTTAATATAATCGCAATAATTGCTATAGTTAAAAAATAAATAGAACTTATTCCTGCTGCTAAGCCATCTAAACCGTCAATTAAATTAATAGCATTAGTTATTGCTACAATAAATATTATTGAAATTATTGATCCAATTATTTTATTAAAAAATATTCTTTGTCCTAATAAAGATATTTCAGTAAATGATAAATTTCCATATAATACAACTATAGATGCTGCTATAATTTGCACAATTAGTTTATATCTAGCAGGAACAGGATTAATATCATCAATCATGCCCACTAGTATTAATAAAAAACTTCCAATTAATATCGATATCATCTGAGTGCTAATTTCACCATACAATATATATCCAAGTAAAAATGCTAAATATATTGCTAAGCCACCAAGTCTTGGCATTGGAACCTTATGAATTTTTCTAGGATTTGGTTCATCCATTGCATTAACATGAATTGCAACTTTTTTTACAATTGGAACTAATATTAAACTAGTTATTAATGTTACTAAAATTATAATAAATATGTTATGATTATTTACTACTAAATTCATATCTACACCTAGTAGTATTATATCCTAAATATTTAAAAAATAAAAGAAGCATATTTTGTTTTTTTAATATTTATAACAAAAACGAAGAATTTTAAAATTCTTCATTTTCTAAACTATATTCTTCATATAAAGTTGGTTCATAAACGGTTCCCACAAACCAAACTTCATTACTATCTTTATCTCTTATTAAATATAAATATGGTCTATTAAATGTTAAATCAATGTATTCAACTGGAACATCATATAAATAGTCAAAATCATTACCTCCAGCACCTTCACCCCCAATAAAAGTGGCAGCTGCTGCAGTTATTCCTTCATTAGAAAATTCAATATTAGCTTTATGTTTGGCATCTATTATTTTAGTTTTATCTTCAGTTAAATTTGATAAATCCGCTTTTTCTTCATCAAATATATCTGTAACTCCTAGTTTTTTTAAGTCATTTACTAAATTTAGTTCATATTCATATTTAAATACTGGAATATAACCACTAATTTCAGTTATTACTCCTTCTTTAAAATTCTTCATTTCGATTGACTTTAAATTACCTATTATATTGCTTAATTCTTTTTTATCTAAACTATTTATATAATCACTTAAATTTTCTTCTGTTGGCATTATTCCAATATATTGTAATGTTCTTCCATCATATTTTTTTAAATCTTTTGCAAATACTTTTACATCTTCATCTACATAAAATTCAAAATCTGTTGAGGTGCTTATATTACCATAGTTTTCACTTAAATCTTCTATGTATTGATCTAAATAATCATTAAAATCTCCTTCAACTGGATAATCTGGATTTTTAGTTAACCATTCTTCATATGCTTTCGTTACCGTTTTTCTTATATTTTCTTCGCCATATTCATTTATAATATCATAATTATTTACAGCTGCCCCTATATTTAAGGCATTTACTGAATTTTTAATATTATCAAATTCTAGCATTTTATACCCTGGGTCAATATATAATCCAGCATAATTTTCATGTAAATATGAAACCTTATAACTACTATCATTATTTTGTATAACATTATTCCATTCCATATCGATTGCTAATGCATTAACTAAAATATAATCAAAATCACTTACATCACTAAATAAATCATCTATTAAATTAAATGTTTTATTTCCTACCCATGAATTCAAATTGTTTGGATTCTTAAATGGATCATAAATTACTTCTGCATTAAATTTTGTTTTTAAAGCATTAATATAACTATCTTTTATAGAATCTTTATAACTACTTTTAATAAATAATGCATTTGCCATAGACATATTCTTACTATTTGCATATTTTTTTGTTTGATATTGCCCTAATATACTAGTTATTTGTTCTCTTGTTTTTCCATTTGCACCTTCGGCCAGCATTTCTAATGCATATTTTATTGATAATGGGCTATATATCATGTTTTCTTCTTTATTTTCTAATTTTAAAAATGTTAAATCAAAATCTTCTAATTCATTTCCTTCCATTTCATATTCTGATTCTAATATAATATTATTAACGTTTTGATTCTTATTTTTTCCATTATCTTTTTTTAAAAACAAAAAATAGTATGCTAAAATTCCACATAGAATTAATATTAATATTACTACAATTATGGTTATTATTGTTTTTTTCTTTTTCTTTTTCCCTATTTCATCCATTAAATTTTCTTCGTTCATTTATTTTACTTCCTTTCTATTTTTTTAATTATATCAATATTTTTGGTTCTTATCAATTTTTACTCATCTTTAAATAATAAAACTATTAATGGTTTAACTAATTCTAAAATAATAAATGATGCAATGTTTACTAAAACAACAAAAGCAAATTGTGAAAAATTAATTATGTTAAGTCCAAAAAGTTTTCCTATTGGAGTAAAAAATACAATAAGTTGAATTAAAAATAAAATTAATATTCCAATATTTAAATGTTTATTACTAAATATTCCTTTTTCAAATATTCTTTCCTTTAATGATCTACAATTATAAGCAAAAACAAATTCATTTATTACTATACTAAATAATGCTAATGTTTGTGCTATGTCACTTCCCATATTTTTAAACATAAAATATACAAATAAACTTATTCCAGTTTCTAATATTACTGATATAAATAAAAATGCTAAAAAGAATTTTGTAAATATTTTTTTATTAAGTCCATTAGGCTCTTTTTTCATATTATTTTTTGATGCACCTTCAAAAGCCAATGCTATTGATGGTATTGTATCTGCTACTAAATCTATGTATAAAACGTGTATTGCTGTAATGATAGTGCTTCCTGTAAACATTCCTATTAAAATAATTGCTATTTCTGTAAAGTTACTTGACAAATTGTATAAAACATTTGTAATTACATTGTCATATATTCTTCTTCCTTCTGATACTGCGGTTGTAATTGTTTTATATGAATCATCTAAAAGGATAATATCTGCAACATTTTTAGTTACATCTGTTCCACTTTTTCCCATGCCAATTCCAACGTTTGCAAGTTTCATCGCTGGAGCATCATTTACTCCATCACCAGTCATAGCAACTACTTTTCCCATTTTTTGTAGTGCCGTTACTATTTGAATTTTATTTTCTGGACTAACACGTGCAAATACAGAATATTTGCTTACATATTCAATTACGTCATCGTTACTTAAATTAGTAAGCATCGATGCATTTATTCCTTCGTTATCACTTTGACATATGCCAACTTCTTTACCAATTGCTAATGCTGTTTCTAAGTTATCCCCCGTTATCATAATAGGTCTTATGTGTGCTTCTTTACACATTGCAATAGATTCTTTTACATCTTTTCTTGCGGGATCTTTTAAACCTATAAGTCCTACTAAAATTAAATTGTCTTCTTCATTAACATAATCTTCTTCTTTTTTTATTCTAGAAGCTATTTCTTTATAAGCAAATGCTAGCACTTTTAAAGCATTTTTAGATAATTCTTTTTCAATTTCTAAATATTCTTCTTTTATTTTCTTATTTAATTTTTCTATTTTTCCATTAATTAAAATATGTTTACTTTTTTCTAATATCGATGATAAACTTCCCTTTGTATATATAAATAAACTATTATTATTTTCACTTATTACACTCATCATTTTTCTATTAGAATCAAATGGTAATTCTATTATCTTTTTATTTTCTTTATTTATTTTATTTAAATTTATCTTTTCTTTCGTTAAATAATTACTTAAAGCAACTTCAACTGAATCTCCCATAAATTTATTATTATCAAGAGTTGCATTATTACAAATAGCCATTATATTTATCAACTCAGTATATGATTTTATATTCTTTAAATTTATAATCTCATTATTGGTGAAAATTTTAATAACTTCCATTTTGTTTGTAGTTAAAGTTCCTGTTTTATCTGTGCAAATTATTTCTGTTGCTCCAAGAGTTTCTATTGCTGCCATATTTCTAACAATGGATTTTTTCTTAGCCATTTCACTAACACCAATTGAAAGCGTTGCTGTTATTGCTATTGGTAAGCATTCTGGAACACTAGCTACAATCATTGAAATACATAACATAACTACGTTTAATAGTGAATAATCCATAAATAAGCCATAACATAAAACAAATGCTACTAAAAATGCTGCAATGCCAGATATAAATACACTTATTTTTTTTACTTTTACTTCAAGAGGTGTTATAGGTTCAATATCTTTATCTAAAGTTGATGCAATTTTTCCAAGTTCTGTATTCATTCCTGTTGCAGTTACTATTGCTTCAATTTTTCCTGCTACTAAAATTGTTCCTGAATATACCATATTGTGTCTTTCAGCTATCAATAATTTTTTATCATAGGTTTTATCATTTTTATCAATATTTAAGCTTTCTCCTGTCAATATTGATTCATCACATTTTGCAAAATAACTTTTTACTATTCTAGCATCTGCTGGTATTTTATCACCAGCTTCTAAAATAATATAATCACCTCTTACTAAGTCTTTTGAATTTATTTCAATTATCTTTCCATCTCTTTTAACTGTTGTCCATAATGCTGAATATTTTTTTAATTTTTCAACTGCATCTTCTGCTTTAGATTCTTGTAAATATCCCATAAAACAATTTATTAATGTTGTTCCTAAAATAACTATTGGTTCTAAATAATCACCATTTGTAAATATAGCATAAAATAATGACATCAAACCTACTATTATTAAAAGAACTATCATTATATTTTTAAATTGGTCAATAAATATTTTTAACTTACTTTTCTTTTTCTTGTTTATAAGTATATTTTTCCCAAATATATTTAATCTTCTTCTTACTTCTTGTTCATTTAATCCATCTAAGGAAGTTTTATATTCTTCTAATATTTCATTAATACTTTTTTTGTAGGCATCATTTTCTTTCACTAGTCTCACCATTATTTATTATATCATTATTACTTTTTATTACAAATAATTAATTAAAAAAATAAAAAGCTTTTCACACTTTTTATTTTTGGCTTAAATCATAATCTTTTAATTTTATCATCTATGTAACTATATAAATGGATTTTAAAACCATTTTTGTTTTATATAATTTGCAAATCTTATTATGATTGTTTTTTATGTTTCTTCTTTTTTGACTTTTTTTCTAAAATATCATATGTTTCTTCATCTTTCTTATCATCAATTTCTATTATTTCATTTTTATCTTCTTTTTCTTCTTTGTTAATTTCTTCTTTTATATAGTCACTTTTTAAATTTTCTTTTTTCTTTTTTTTCTTATTCTTCTTTATTAATAGAATAAACACTATTAATAATATTCCACTAAATCCAATAATAATATATGAATATAGTTCATTTTGTTCTAGTAACTTATTAATCATTTCATCGTCATATTTTAAAAAGCTTTGAGTTTCTTTATCATATTTGAAAAATCCTTCTTCACCGGTTTCAACATTTATACCATATATAATTGCAAATCTAGAATCATTACTTAAATAGTATGCTGGAATTTCTAAATCTCCAATTTTAATTTTTCCTAGCTCATAGCCATTTAATACTTTATCTGTTTTTTTAGGATAAACAACTAAATTATTACCAACTATTTCATTATATTTTGTATAAGTATTATTTTTTTCATCATATATGTAAAGAGCAATATTCCCATCAATATCTTTAAGGCCCACCAAAGTCATTTTAGTTAAATCACTTGTATATGCAGGTATATTAAAATCATTTATTTTTACTGTTGTTTCTTGATATGCATTTGCTTGTGGTAAATATTCTTTTATTTTAACTACTGTATAATTTTTATCATCAACATTAACATTTATAGGATTATTATCTTTAACTTCAATTGTTAAAGTGTATGTTTTTTCTGAACCATTTTCTGCTCTTACAACTATTTCAAATGTATTTGTTCCTTGTGTTACATCAAATGTTCCCGTTCCCGTTACTGATGCAGAGGAATCATTTTCTTTGGCATTTATAGTAATTTGTTTAGTGTCTTCTGGAACTGTAACTGTATAAGCAGTTAAATCTTTAGAAAATTCTTCATTTAATTCAAAGCCTTCGACAGATAAGCTTTTTAAATTATTATCTTTTGAGTAAGTTGCTTCCAATTCTTCTTGGGTCATTATTTTTACAGTTTTGCTTGATGTAGAAATGCTCATTTGACTTAAATCATCAAATGCATATACTAAATAACTATCAATTGATACTTTGGTTGAACCCGTCTTTAATGCTTTAAAAGTAAATGTATATGTCTTCTTTGTTAAACCCGTTGCTGTTGTGTTAGCCATCATTGTTCCACCAGCTTCAGAATTAGTGCTTGTTAATTGCAAATAATTTTTATCATAATTTAAGTTCATTTGCCAACTACCAATTTTTGTAGAACTAGATAATGTTACAGTAAGTGTAATTTTATTTCCTACTACAACTTGAGATGAACCGGTTACTTTAATTGTTCCACTGGCGGCATTAACACCTAATGGAATAATGAGTAAACTTATTATTGTAATTATAAAATATTTAATTTTTTTCATTTATTCTCCTTTATTGAACTATAGAGTATGTTCCTAAAATACTTTTTTGAATTTGTAATAAATCTAAGGCATTAATTGAACCATCTGATGATGTATCACCAGCCATTTGGTATGCTCCACTTAAAGAATATGTTCCTAATATGTTTTTTTGAACTTGTAATAAATCTAAAGCATTTACTACGCCATCGCTAGATGTATCTCCTTTTATTACTACTTCTAAGGTTTCTACACTACTTGAGTTATTGATTACTACTTTAAACCCAGTCCCAATTATCCCACTATTAACAACAGATCCAGATTGATTATATATAGTTACTGTGTTAGGTCCTCCTATTGTTTCAATTGCTGTTTTTATTGTTGATACATCAGTTCCTATTGCAATTCCTGAAATATAATTACTACTATATTTATAACCACTTGATGTTACTATTGTGCTAATTGGTAGGCTACTTGGGGGATTATCTTCTCCTCCATCAACCGCTCCGCCTGGGCTATTAGTAATGGTAGCATTCATATTGTTATAAACTGGAATATTAAATATAAAAGATGATTCTAAAATATTTAAATTATTATATGTGTTGTATGTTATTGCTGACTCACTTGATGGCGCTGAAACATTAGTCATATATTGATGCGTAGCGATGCTTGATGAATTAGTTTGATTAACATTAAACTTTTGCAAATAACCTGTATGTTGCCCTGCTGCAATATAATTATTAGCTATTTGAGACAATCCGCCTTGAATTGCAGCATTAACACTGTTCCATCCATGACGATATGCATAATTTAGTCCACAATATGCAGTTCCATTTGATTGAACACATGAATCACTTACTCCAAAGTTGAAAAAATTATAATATCCTTGATAAGCAGTTGCACTTCCCGCTAGTTCTATAAATTTTTGACCATAATATGTGCTAGAATCTGCTGTATATACCCCACTATATAAACTATATAATGAGTCTTTACTTCCTAACTCTTGTAAGATTCTTGATGCAGTAAATATTGGACTAACATTAAGCGTTAAACCATTACTATTTATTAAATCTGATATATTCGTTCCTAAATTTAAATGATATTTATAAAATTCACTGCTCCCAATAATATTTGTTACAGCGTTTATGTAGTTTGAAGAAAAATTATTATCATAATTTAGTGCTTGAAATTGAAATATAAATCGATCAGATAAAAAATTGCGAGGATCCATATAGTATGCTAATCCAGTTTGAGTAATACCTACATATCCACTATCATAAGCAGCACAGGTTGTATCTATAAATCCTGCGTTATCACTACTTCCATAAATAAGATTAGTTCCACATGGACTTTCTTTTTCAATAATATAACTCCAATCATAATTTATTTTAAGAGGTGTAAATTGCCAATTTGGATGTTTTTCTTTCAAATTGCATAATCCTCCCCAATAACTTGAAGGAAATCCTAAGTTGCTCATTTCAATTTCACAAGTTGTAGTTGGTGCAACATCATCAGTGCTATAACTTCTAATAACTTCTACATGATCTCCGCAAACATATCCTGTTGCAGTTCCATTATAATAAATTTGATACCAATCACTATTACAATCATAATAATTATTTGTATCTTTGTATGTTTTATCTTCAACTAAATTATAGTATGATCCTTTTCCAAGTGAAGTTAATTTTTTATTTTGTGTTCCTGGTCCTGTTCTTACATTTGCACCTTGATCTAAAATATATGCCCTTGCTGTATAACTTGTTGCAGAAGCATTATTAGTTATGAATAAAAAGCTAACAAAAACTATAATCATAGTTATTAATTTCTTCACTATCTAATGCCTCCTTATTATGTTATTCATAGGTATTATATCATTTTTGATTAATTTCAACAAATTATTTACAAAATAATATGCCAAACTATGTAAAATTGTTGTATTTTTTTATTAACTTATAATATAATTGTCTTATATATGGTGGTTAGGAATGGGAAAACATTTTGATAGAATTGACATTGTTTATATTGTTTTAATATCTATTTATTTAGTTGTTCTTTTTATTGGCATTTTGTGGGTTATATTAACTAAATTAGAAAAGAAAATGACTAAAATTGAAATACAAGATTTAAAAAACAATAAAGATATAATAAAACCTCAAAGTAAAAAATTAACTAATAATGATAATATTAAGAATAAAACTATTATTTCCGCTCCTAAAAAAGGAAATAATAATTCTAAAAAGAAAACTAATGTTGGTAAAAAAGCTCCAATTAGCAAAAACAAAGTTAATGTTAAAAATACTAATAAAATAAAAAATAATTCTTCTAATAGATCAAACGGTTATGTTAGTCCTACTAAAAGAAAAAATAATAAAAAGAAAAAAAGTTCTACGAAAAAAAGAAGTTCTAAATAAAAATCTGAAATTCATATGTTTCAGATTTTTGGATGTAATAAATAATTTAATTTTTAAATTAAGCAAATTTGAATTTTACCTTTTATTTTGTTGTTGTTTTCTATATTCAATGTAATCTTTCATTTCTGCCCCTTTTAAAATAAGTTCTGCTATAGAATCTATCATTTCTTCTTTTTCTTCTTCCATTTCTTTTTTATAAGCAATATTTCCTATTGCTATTTGTTTACATAAGTAAATCATTGCAGTTTTAGATAATGTATATCCTTTGTCGTTACAGTAAGCATAAGCTTGATCGATAATATCATCATCAATTTGATAAGTAGTTCCATTTATAATGTATTTACAATACATTTGTTGTCTGTTATATGATTGGAAATGTCCTTTAATAATTTTTAATATGTCATAAAAACGTTGAATTTGCTCTCTATACTCTGGCATGGGCAAATTTCTTTTTATGTAAAAATGAAGGTTTTCTTCAATACTATTTTTATGGTCATCAAAAAATTTAAAAAAGTTATTTGAAAGTAAATAAGGATTTTTACTCATATAATCTAAAACTTCTAATGCAAATTTTGTTTTATCACTTTGGTTCATTTTACTAAAATAAAAACTAACATTTGTTGCACCAGGAGTATAATAATTATTAATATAATCTTCAAAAGTCATTTCTTTATTTACTATTTTTCTTATTATTTCAAGCGAAAAATTAAAAAATCTACGTCCTACGTCATTTTTAAAATCCCTTATTGTTTTTTTATCTATATATGATTCTGCTTGAATTCTTTTTAACATTTCATTAAATCCATCAGGGGAACTTATTTTATATTTAACACAAAATACTGATACTGATGTTTTGCTGTTTAAATATTCTTCATACAATTTAATATAGTCTTCTTTAGACCTTATTGGAAAATCGCCTTCAAGTGTAAAAAATGATATTAAATTTCCATTCCAATCACGCCAATTTATATCATAACCATTTTTATCTCTTCCTCTTTCATCATATAATTGAGCTGTTCTATTACACTTTATTTGAATATCTGGTCTATCTGCAATGTCTTTTGGTAAATAATCATACCAATCTGGCTGAACATTTTCTATTACAGCATTTCTAAAATCTTCATTTATTTTTACTCTATATGGTAAATAAAATAAGCATTTTGGTTGTATTGTAATACATTTTATTAAATCATCAATTGATACAACATTAGCTTCATACATTTTTTTAAATACTGCTGCCCTATGGCATATTATATAAATTAAACATGCTATTTTATTTTCTGCAGTAATAGTATTTAAAATAATTGCTGTGCTTCTTATTCTTATAGTTTGTAGTGTTTCTTTATTAATACCTAATCCAAGATAGTAATTTTCTTCATCAACGTAATATCCATCACTTGTCATTGCTCTAGTTTCCATTATTTTCCTCACATTCATCCATTAATTCAAAATTTTCTTTTGCTTGGGCTAATAATATTTTTTCAAGATCTTCATAATTATATTGTGATAGTTTTTCTTTTAAACTTATTAAAATGTTTTTTTCTTCATTCATTTTTTTACCTCTATTCTTAATTTAATTATAAAATATTATCTTTGAATTAACAATATTTATTGACATTTAGTTTTAATCTAATAAGTCAGCAAAGGTATTTATTTGATAATCAGATTCTTTATTTATAATTTCTCTATATTTATTGCTATATTTATCATATACTGCTACAACATTTATGCCTGCTTTTTTACTAGCTCTTATCCCTTCTATTGAATCTTCAAAAACTAAACATTCTTCTGGTGATACTTTATAATCATTTAATATTTTCAAATATATTTCAGGATCTGGTTTTAAACTATTAACAGATTCTTTGGTATATATTCCTTCAAAATATTTTTTTATATTAGCTTTATTTATTATATTTTTGTTTTTGTTTATGTATATATCTACCATGTATTTAGGAGATGTTGTTGCAATAATTAATTTAAAATTTGGTTTTAATTTTTTTATTAATTCAGCTGCTCCTTTTTTATATTCTATAACTGTTTCTAATAGCTTTGATGCTATTTCATCATTTAATTTAGAAATTTCTTTTGGTGTTAAATTTGTATTGTATTTTATCTTTAATCCTTCAAAATATTTTAAATACTTATCTTCATTTGGTTTACAATTCATCATTATAGTGTCTCTTAAATTTTCTATTTCGGTAAATTTTATACTTTTTCCGCTAATTCTTTTTACTAATTCAACATCCACTTGGTTCCAAATATCTATAGAATCTATTAATGTTCCATCTAAGTCAAAAATTATTATTTTTTTATCTTTAAACATGTTTTATACTCCTTTTTATTAAAAACACCTAGGATATTCCTAAGTGTTTCATTCACCTATTAGGTCTTTTATTATTTCCTCTTCTTTTTCAGAATCATCATTTTTTGAATCTTCTTCGTCTGATTCATCACTTGTTGATGGTTTATCACTAATTGATGCTTTACTATTTACAATATACACTGTCAATTCTTTTACGTTTTGAAGTAGTGTTCCAATTGAAACACTTTGATCACCAATTAGTCCAACATTTACATCACTATTATAATATTGATCACCTGGGTCAACATATTTATAATCTAATTTTATTCCGTTTTCATTACAAAATTCTTCTGCTTCTGATAATGTTTTTCCTATAAAGCTAGGGAATAATGAAACTGATTGTTCTTTTCTATATCCTTTACCTGGACTATAAACTTCATATTCTTCATTAACTGAAAAACTAAATGTTTTTATTTCTTCTTCTTCTTCTAATCCTAATGTTATTTTTAATGCTTTTTGAATATCTTTTAAACTATCCACATAATATCCTTGAGCTGATGTTGAAATACTTGAATTAGGCAAATAAACTCTTAAACTATAAGTTTCTAAATATGCTTTATTGATACTTAGTAAGTCTTCACCTGATAAAACATTTGCAACCATATTTTTAATAACATTATATCCTGATAACATAGTGTTTGTATCCATATTTGTTGCTATATTATTACTTATAGCATTAAGTATATCTTGAAAGTCTTTTATACTACTAAAACTTAGTGTTTTTTTAGCAATTGCTTCAACTACTTGTTGTTGATGCCTTATTCTATCTAAATCACTTCCAATATATAAATGTCTATTTCTTGCATATGCTAATGCTTGTTCTCCGTTAAGTGTTTGTAAACCTGGTTCTATGCATACTAATTTATTACCAAACTGTCTATCAGAATTTTGTTCACACATTTTACCATCATATTTGTTTGCATTGTATGTTGGAGCCTCTACATCAACTTCAATTCCATCTAATGCTTCTACTAATTCTACTACGCCTTTAAAATTTATTTTGACATAATAATCTATTTCTATATCTAAAAAATTTTCTATTGTGTCAATTACACAATTTGTCCCATATGCAGCTGATGAATTTATTTTTGAATATTCGTTATTTCGGCATACAATTGGAACGTATGTGTCTCTTGGAATACTAACCATTGTTGTTTGTAATGTTGTAGGATTAAAAGTAATAATCATTAATGTATCACCATTAAATGCTGCATTCGCATTTAATCCATCTGTCTCAGAATCTACCCCTAGCAATAAAAATGTTAATGGTTCATCAAATTTTTTATTGCTAGATAAAACTAAATCTTCATTTTTTCTTTCTTCACTATATTTATATAAAACTTTTGTTTCATTTGATATATTTGCATATTTTTCTTCACTACTAAATAATGTTATATAATTGCTAGGAACAAATATTGCATCAATTTTATTTGTATATAAATCATTTAACATTACATAGTAATCATCATAATCACTTATACTATTTGCTAATTTTTCTTTACTGTAAAGTTTTTTTGCTAGTTCAAAACCTTCAATATCTGATTCATCACTTATCATACCAATTGTTGAATCATTATCAAATTCTGTATCTTTTAAAGTTATTAAATAAGATGTATAAACTAATTCTTCACTTTCAGTCATATTATTTAAGTTATTATATATTACATCTATATAATATGCCCCAAAGCTAAATATTGCTATAAATATTAATGATATAATTGATGTTATAATCAATACTTTATATTTTCTTCTAAGTAAGTTTAATAAATTTATAAAACTATACATAATTAAATAAAGAACAAAAAATATTATAAATATTATTCTTAGTGCTGTTTCAATACCAGTTAGATTTAATATACTTTTTATAAAAAAGAATAAACTAATTACATATCCTATTATAATTACATAGTAAATAAATCTACATACTTTATTAGATCTTTTTAATTTTCTTTTAAATTTGTTCATTTCCTTTTTATTCTCCTGTGGCATATTCTACTACATATAATTTATCATCAACATTTAATAATTTTATTGTAGCGTTGTCGTCATATCCTAAATCTTTTTCATATTCCCAAGTTAATTTAACTTCGTAAACTTTTTCTATTTCTTCTTTTATTTCAAATTCCACTTCTTCAATATTTGATGCATCAACACTTATAACTTCTGGTAAGTCTTGTTTCCTTTTTCCATCCGAATTATCTTCCATACTTTTATATATTGTATCTTCAACGTTTAATTTAAAGTTATCAACACTTTCAGGATATACATATTCTGTGCTACCTACATCGTATTTATTTATTTTATTATTCATTGTAAATAAATCTATAACAAATAATTTAGCAAGTGTTTTTGCATATGCCTCGTAATCAATTTGATCTTTATTTAATATGTCTTTAAGTTCATTATATGTTTCTTTCATTAGTTTTGTATCTCTATCATCTAATGTATAACTAAAATTATCTATTGAATCTACTACTTTTGTTTTTTCTACTTTTTTATTATTATTTAATAAAAATATAATTGTGGTTACCAAAATAATTACTATTAATATAGCAATTAATATTAAGCCTAATTTATATTTTTTTTTCATATTATTCCCCATTTACATTTATTTCTTTTAGTAAATCATATACTATAATTGAATTAGATATTTCTAATCTTTTTTCACCTATTAAGCTAATATTTGTAATATAGTCTTCATCAAAGCTTTCTTCTTTTAATACTTTGTATTCCCCAGTTGAATTATTGTAATAAATTTTATCTGTTAAAACATTTCCATTAGGAAATACAATTAAATTATTGTCTTTTGCTGAAAAAATATCTTCTCCTACTGTGTATTTATCATCTATTCCATACATATTTAGTATGGTTGGAGCAACATTATACATTCCCATATAATATGAAATTGTGCCTTTAAATACCTTTTTTAAATCCTTATCTTTTGACCATATTATCAAAGGAGTTTTTTTGTTGAGTTCGTGATCATAATAATCATATTCAGTATAGTTAGGGTCTCCTTCTTCATATTCTTTTCCGGTTTCTGGATTTAAATTATATAGGTAATTAATTTCAGAACGTGATAGTTTTGCATCATGATCTCCATAAAATACAAATACTGTATTATCAAAAGCAGATGATGAATTAATATAATTTAGAAAATCACCTAATGCTAAATCAGCATAATTGGCACTTTTTATATATTCACCTACCGCAGATCTTGATAAATAATCAGCTGATTTATCTACTACTTCTCCTGTTAATTCATCTATTGTTTTCCAATGTGTTGTTAAATCAAGAATGCTATATTCACTAGCTATAGAAAATGGTGAATGGTTAGATAAAGTTATTATTGTTCCCATATAATTTTCATATGTATTATTAATATTTTCAATTATTGGTATAGCTTGTTTATAAAATAATTGATCGTTAATTCCTAAATTTATAACATCCTCATCAGTAAAAGTAAATGATTCTCTAAAATACATTCCTTCATATCCAAGGGAAGGATGCGCATTATTTCTATTCCACATTGAAGCATAATTTCCATGCATACTAAATGTATAATATCCTAAACTTTTTAAATATTTTGGAATAGTTAAATATTCTCTATCATAATAGCTTACAAATACGGTTCCACTTGCTGCTGGCATTAAACCTGTTAGTAATGTAAATTCTGTATCTGAGCTTGTTCCTGTGCTTACTTGTGGGTAAAAATTTTCAAAATACATTCCTTCACTTGCTAATTTATTTAAATTAGGGGTTACTTCTTGTCCATTAAATTCTAAATCCATTAAAAAACTTTGCATGCTTTCCATATGAACAAATATTATATTTTTACCTTTTAAAATTCCTGTATATTCATTATCTTCATGAACTGGTTTATCTTGAAAATATTCATTAAATGATTCTAGTGCTTCCTCATATCCAAATAAACTGCTAATTTGAGGGGTTAAAAACTGAACTAAATCATTAAATTGATACATTAAAATTCCAAATCTTTCAACTATAAATACCCTATTCCATTGTTTTGCTAATCTACTATAATCTGTGCTTGTAGCAACACCAAAGCTATATCCTAGGCATAAAATCCCTACTAATAAAGTTGATACTACCATTTTTTTACCTTTTTCTATCTTATCTATAAAATAGTAATATGTTGATGATAATAATTTTTTATGTATAACATAAAATAGAATTGGGAATAATATATATATTATGTCTGTAATTTTTATTTTTTCAAATATCGATCCAGTTACCGTTTCTGCTTGACCAATTGTTGCAAATTCACCAAATGATGCAAATGATGTATAAAATGTATAATAAATTGAACTAACTATATTTATTAATGTAAATATTATTAACCATATAAAATAATACTTAAATTGATTTTTAGGTTTAACAAAATATCCTAAACCACCAATTACAAGTATAATTCCTAAATCAGTTATAAATGGTTTTAAGCTAAAAAAACTACCTAATGTCCATTTACGAACAAGCATTGTTCCTAAAATGGATAGTATTACGTAAGATATAAATAAACGATTTGTAATTATATATTCAACTATATTCTTTCGAATAATAGTTAGACAGTCATATATTTTATTTTTCATATTTTCCCTTCTTACTTACCAATTATAGCAATAAATACTTTTTTTAGCAATTATTGTTGCAAAAATTATATATATTTGATACAATCTATTTACGCAGGTGTAGTACAATGGCTAGTATACGACCTTGCCAAGGTTGAGATGGGAGTTCGATCCTCCTCACTTGCTCCATTTGAATACAACTTACGAACTTTTATATAGTCCGTAAGTTTTTATTTTATATAAATATTAAACCTTTATGTTAACTTTTAACTTTTTTTCATTTTTCTAATTTATTTGTTTTACAAATGCTTTATCTAATTTTTCATTATATCCTAATTTTTTATATAATTTATGTGCTTTTTCTCTTTGATATCCGCTAAACAGCCAAATACGATTAATATCCTCATACTTTTTTACAATCCCTTCTGCTTTAATCATTAATTTGCTTGCTATACCCAATCTTCTATATTTTTCAAGAACAGCTAAATTCCATATAGTAGCTTCTTTTCCAGTTGGAGTTGTTAAAATATTTAAAGTTACAGTTCCAACTAAAACATTTTCTATATAATAGCCTAAAACGTAGATGTCTTTATTATTTTTATATATTTTATAAAGCATATTAGCTTTTGTGCTACTTAAATTATTTTCAAAAGCTTGTTTCATAATTATTTGTAATTGTTCTATATCTTCTTTCTGTATTTCAGATACCACATTGTTTCTATTCATGCTTATCTTTCTCCTTAAATATTATTTTCAATGATTTCGCCTAATTCTTCATACTTATTTGTATAAGAATGGTCTGCACCATTAATTACTTCAATTTTACAATTTGATATATTGTTTTCTAAATATTTTTTTACTATTTCAATAGGTTGTGTTAAAACACATTCATCAATATTTCCAAAAATAATTAAAATAGGAATATTTATGCTATTAAGAATTGGACTTTTACCGTTTTCTCCATCACTATATCTAATAAAGTCATTCTCTCCACCAGGTAAAAAATCATAATAATATGTTCCGGCCGCAATCTTCCTATTAGCCATAACAGAGAAATCTATTAATTCCTGTTCCTTTCTTTCGTTTACAAGCCTAGTAGCATCTTCTTTAGCTGTTTCATATTCTGCTTTGCTTAAGAATTTTTTACCAACTGATGGGATATCACAAGGTGCTAATAAAACTATTTTATTTATACTATCATCTTTCTTTTTATTGTAATAATATAAAACCTTATTGCAGCCATAACTATGTCCCTCTAACGTTATTTCGCTATAGCCTTTTCCCTTTGCCCATTTTGTAACACCTTCAATATCTAATAAACAATCTTTGAACCTTTCTAAACTTCCACCTATAATAATAGATGTGTCACCTTTCGAGAACTCTGAAATATAATCTTTGCCTCTATTATTGAAAGTTAAAAAAGCATAATTTTTGTTTGTATAAGTTTCTGCTAAAGTATCTAAAAATTTATTTTCATAGAAATTACCATTTAATCCGTGAACATGGATTACTATTTTATTTGTAATGTTATTAGGTGCATATAATATACCAACTTGTTCTATACCATCAATAGAATTAATTCTGACTAATTCTTGTTTCATAAGATTTATTCTCCTCTCATTTTTAACACTTCAACAGCTTGTTCTCTATGTAATTCCTTAATTATTTCTATTTTACCTTTTGAGTATTTTGCTAACTCATCTATATTTGTTATCATTTCTGGGCAATAATTATCACTGCTATCTTGAAGTGTAGCAGCATAAACTACTTTTGAAAATTCTTCATATAGAATTGCTCCCATACACATCATACAAGGTTCACAAGATACATACATTGTTGCGCCTTTTAAATCTCCATAGAGATTTTTATTTTTAGAAGCACTTTCTATTGCTTCTAATTCTGCGTGTGAATACATACTTGTTTCCATTAAAGTTTTATCATCACTTCTACCAACTATTTTATTATCTTTAACAACAAAAGCACCGTAAGGATATTTAGCATTTTTAGAAATCTCTATCGCTATATCAATATATTGTTTATCAGTCATTATATACCTCCTTTAAAATCTCTTCAAATTTTGTATATCCTGTTTCAGAATTTATATGTCCACCATTTTTTATAATATACTGTCTATTAGCAATTTTGTCTGCAAATGATTTTTCAATATCAAATTTAACATATGGATCATTGTCAGAATAATAACAAACAATATCGTTACAATATTTTTTTACATTCTCAATATTATCTATAAACATAGGTTCATTGACTGCATCAAAATCATTATCTATTCCTAAATAATTATTAAATCCACAAACAAAGATTAATTTTTTTACTGTAATTTTATTGGTAATCAAATATTTACACACAAAAATTGGAGCTATGCTATGTGCAATGATAATAGTATTTTCATTTATAGTTAGTTTATCTAATACTTTAGACCAACTTTCGAAATTTTGTTTTCCAACTCCAACAGGCATTTGAGGTACATCTATTTTTTTATCTTTACCTTCTAATTGTTTTTTTAACCAAGGAAACCAATTTCCATCTTTTGAGCCAAAGCTTCCATGTATAATAATATAATTTTCTTTCATTTCTTTTTTTCTTTCTACTTCCATTTTATATCTTGAATATATATTCTTTACAATATTATCAAAATTTTCTTTTGATTCTTGATAAGCGTCATAATTTAAAGCATAATTTTCAAATTTACTAAATTCATCAGGTGAAAAACTATATCCATATATAGTTACTTTGTCATGTCTCGAAACTTTAGCAATTTTTGCTTGCATTTTACAAAGTGGTATAAAATCATCTTTTAAATAATTAAACATTTCTTCATAAGTCATTTTGCCATTAAATAAATTTGGATACTTATTATTTAAGTTTAATATTTTTCTAGCATCTCCATATTTTAATTCAATGGCACCTTCCTTATAAACGGCATCATCTGGAATTAATTCATTAGGAATATTTATAGAAACTTTAAATGAGTTATTTTTTCTAGCATATTCTATTAAACTTGGAACTTGGATATGTACATTGTCTAAATATTCTAACAAAAACAAGTAAAAAGAATATAATGTACTTTCTAAACCACTATCAGATCTACCCAGTAAAGTATTATTACTTGGAATTAGCGTTACTTCTGTTACATTGTTTTTTTGCACATTAAAGATTAATCCTTTATCTAAAATACAAATAATAGAAATTTGATGTCTGCTGTTAATGTTTTTATTTAATTCAAATAGTTTTTTTTGAATTTGTTCTAATGAGCAAGTAGAAGAATATGCAAATACAAAACCTAAAGGATAAAAGTTATCATATTGATTACGAATAATATTTCTATTAGTTAATTTATTAAGATTTCTTACACTTTCCACATTTTTAACACTTTGATCTAATGTAGAATAGTCAAGCGTCGACTTAACTTCAATTGTTGCATAAACACTTTCAATAGGTAAAATTGAATTTGATTCTGTCTTTAAAAAACTTGGGCAATTAAATGCATCGTGTATTATAAAATCTTGCTGTTTGCTTTGTTTTTGACTATTATCAATAATTATTCCACTAGAAATAGAATATTTTTCCGGTAATAATTTTTTTAAATAATCTTTTAATAAATCTTCTCTTGCACTTCCTTTTACACCATTATGTTCAATTTGTTTTGTAATTCCTTCAAAATCAATTTTTAATTTTTTAGCCACATCTTCTAAATTGTAAATAAACACCGTATAACCTCCATTAAATTAATACAGTATTATTATACTATAAATCACAAAAAATTCCCATACTTCCTTGAAAAAATATAGGAATTCCTATATAATATTTTTAGAAAAGAGAACATAGTTCGTAGCTTGTATGCGATTCGCTCCATAAGGTAAAATCGTCGCACCAATGTGACGTTAATGATTAAATAAATCTGAAAAGATTGACCCTAAATTTCAATTTAAAAAAAAGCAATGTCACAACTAAGCATTGCCTTTTTCCTAAATTGAAATAAAATTTCTATTCTTATATTTTTAAATCATCATTATTCAATTTATTATTTTTACCTAATAACAAGTTTTCAAAAAACATTATTAGATATTTTTTATCAGCTTTTACGCTTTTACTATAATTTGTATAATTTGCCCTTACTAAAGCATTTCTAAAGTATTTCGAATTATCTTTAAATAACTCATTATTAATTTTAAATCCCATACTAATTAAATACTTTTGAATAAAAATTGCTGTTGTTCTTGTATTACCTTCTTGGAAAGGATGAACTTGCCAGATTCTAGATGTAAATTCACAAATTCTATTTATTAATTGCTCTTCATTAAAATCAATATAATTTTGTTCTCTTTCTTCTTGAAAATCATACTTTAAAGTTTCTTCAATCATATCATAAGATTGATAATTGACAGTATCATCATTTAAAATAGGTTCATCTTTAGTCATATTGAATAATCTAAATACACCCGGATTATATTTTTCTTTATTTAAATTACAAAATAATCTTTGATGATAATTTTTTAAAGTTAAATAATCAAATCTAAAAGATTTATTATTAAGTATTTCATATATAGCAGTTGCTACTTCATCTGCCTCTTCTTCATCATTGTCATCATGATTATCTTGATTTTTTTTATAATAAGAAGTAATTTCTTCTTGAACTTGATTATATGTTTTTTTACCATTTATATGTTCTTCAGATAATTCAACCATATATTTAGATGGTTTTAATCCATCAACTTCCTGAAGACCAAATGCAATATCCCAATATAATTGTTTTACTTTAGGACTTTTTTCATCTTCTACTTTATCATAAGTTATTTCATCCATTTAAATACCTCCTTTTTTCAAGTCATTATATGTTTATATTATACCATATTTCTTATAAAAATTCATCAAATTTAACAATATTAATTAATATTTAATTCTAATCCATAGTCGACTCTCAAATATATGAAAGCATGTTTCTTAATCTTTTCTTTTTCTTCATTTGTATAATTAACTGAATCGTGTAGTGTCTTATAAATAAGTTCAAAGTTTATTGCTCTATTATTTGAATACTCATAATTCAAATAAATTAGATTTGCCAATAACCTTGCATCATTTTCTATTTTAAAGTATAATATTTTTTGATTTAAAATACTCATTTATGCCATCTATAGTTCCACAATTTAGTCATAATATTCTCTTAATTCATAAGTAAAATACTTTGGATTTAAATAGCAGTCATTTAAGTTAATTTTTAATTTTGTTGTACCAAATTTCTGACAAAAAGTCTTTAGTTTTAGATCAAAAATTATTGCAATTAAAAATAATTAATGACATTTCTAATTCTAAACTTCATTTTCTGAATGTTAAAATTTATACCATTTATTGTCCATTTTTAAAGCATAGACTCAAAAATTTTATAATCCACATCATACCAGTATATTCTCTACATTTATTTTTGTTAAACAATTGCATAAAAATTACTTCTTAATATAATTTTAACAAAAGATATACTCAAATTAATTGTGATTTCCAAATGTGATTTTCTTATGCTCCATTAAAATACAACTTATAAACTTTTTATGGCCCGTAAGTTTTTTTGTTAAGACTTTTAGCGGGATTAAGTAAAGTAAATGTTGGAAAAATTTTAGAAAAAATACAAGTTATACAATTATTTTTATCAGCTTTATAGTTAGTACTTCCATATTTTGATAAATTAATTGGATTTAAATCTCAATTATTAGCTCAAATAAAAATCATTTGCTTCACCCTATAAATATTCATTTTTTAAAGTACCTTTTTTAGTCATTGGCCTTTATGTGGAAAATACTATATCTTTTCTAAATCAATTATTTTTTAATGATTTTATAATTAAAACTGTTAATATAATTAATGAAATTAGAAAGCAAGGAATATATAGATTTTCATAGTTGCTTAGATAAGCTAATTTAGATGGTTCTTTTTTATTGTAATGAATTTCAACTTTATCGTTTATTTTGCTATTTTGAATTTGCGAATTTAATACTTCGATCATAACTTTATAAGTCTTATCATCTACAGTATATTGAACCACAGGTATTTTATATCCATATTCATTTTCTACATACTCAATAATTGTTGCATCTATTTTTACAACGTTGATATCATTTTTCAAATCTAAAATAAAAATATTAACTCCATAAATAGTTAAAATAATGGCTATTATTAAGGCTATTTTGGTAAAGTAATTATTTCCCTGTTTCTTTTTTTCTAATAAATGTATTATTAATTTTGTAATTAAGGTTATAACAAATGCTATACAATATAAAACCATAGCTCCAAAACTAAATAATATCTCTCCTAAATAAGTTAATCCAGGCATAAATCCCTTACTCGGCAAATTTTCATAACAAAACCATAAAATAGCTGATAATATTATAAAAAATATTTCATACTTAAATAATTTGCTCCATTTTACTTTGTTTTTTATACATTTTATATATTGAACTATTTCAAAAATAAAAATTACCACATAAAATATCAAAAAAAATATTGCCATTTTTAGCCTCCGCTTATCTTATAAAATCATATTAACATAAAAATTCAAAAAATGTTTATTATAATGCATACAGAATGAAAAATTTTGTAAATTGTTTATTGTTCGTTTATTGGAAGATGAGGTGTTGCCTAATCTTTAGAAAAAGAGGTAGAAAAAATATATTCTCAAATTTTGAAAAAAGTTATTTTTAAATAAAGTTCAATATTATAATTAGTTTTTTTCTGGCGTCATTCTATATGATTTTATAACAAAATATATTTCTATCTTTTTATAAAATACATTTCATTTACAGATATTGGTAATCTAGAATTATTTATAAAATCAACATTAAACATATAAAAGATGTAGTAAACTAGATGTGGGAAAATAAATTATTAAATAAAAAAGAGAAAACACTCAAAAATTAAAAACTGTTATATAATTAATTTGTAAACAAAATATATACAGACCTTTTGCAAAAGCTCTAAGCTTAAAAGGTTTTAAGGAGTTGTTTTCTCAATGAATATCATATCATTATTTAACAGTTTTGTTAACCACCTAAATAGCATTTTAGATAATAATTTGTTCCTATATGAATTGGAACACAATGTTTCCAATTCAACTAATACTCTTAATTTAGATATTTTAAGAAACATACTTGAATATTTAGATTTAGAGTATAAAAATTCTAAAGAAAGAAAGGATAAATATTATGTACAGCAAACACGGGAAAGAACTTTAATTACTTCTCTTGGATTAATAACATTTAATAAAACCTATTATAAGTCAAAAAACAAAATAAATGGTAAATATGTTTATTATAGCTATTTGGAAGATTGTTTAGGAATTGATAAATGGGCTAAAATGTCTTTATCTTGTGAAGTTAATTTAATTAATAATGCATTAGATAATGGTATGACTTGGGCCAGTGTTAATACTATTCCTAATTATTCTATTTCTAGGCAAACTATTTCTACTAAAATAAAAAATATTAATTTTAACTATTTTGAAAATATTATTAAAAGACAAACCCCCAAAATTTTATATATTGAAGCCGATGAAGTTCATGCCAATCTTCAATCTAGAAATAAAGGCACTAAAAACAAAATTGTTCCTGTTATTTTAACTCATGAAGGCCATAAAGAAGATTTTGTTAAAAAGAAAGAACTTAAAAATACTCACTATATTGCTTCTTCCATTCTTAAAACAGACAAACTTTGGGAAGAAACTTATAAATATTTAGATACTGTATATGACTTAAATAAAGTTGATAAAATTTTTCTTTCTAGTGATGGTGGCTCATGGATTACTGGATATGATATTGCCTTTCCTAATATTATTTTTGTTCTTGATAAATTTCATTATAAAAAAGCTTTAAACTATATTTTTAAAAAAGAACCAAATATTACTAATATTGCTGATAACTATTTAAGAAGTAAGATGATTAATGAATTTAAGATTTTAGTAAAAATTCAATATAAACTTTATCCTGATCAAAAAAATGAAATGATTAAAAAACAAAATTACTTAATTAATCATATTGATGGAATTATTAATCAAAATCATCCCGATTATAAATGTCCTTGTTCCATGGAAGGTCATATTTCTAACAAATATGCTAAATTCATTACATCTAGACCACATTCTTATTCAAAAGATGGACTTGAAAATATTACTCAATTATTAACTATGAAAGCTAATAAAATTAGATTAACCGAAGAAATTTATTATAAATTTAAAACTGGTGAATCCACTTACAAAAAATTAAATTTAGAAAAATTTATTAGTAATTTTAGAAATCAAGCAAACAAAATTACCGATAACAATTTAAAATATTATAAACAATATCAAATAGATAATAATAATTTTA
>CASFPB010000034.1 GCA_949296605.1 uncultured bacterium | reverse complement strand
TTTAAAGATGTATATGCAAAGTTTAGTATTAAAATAAGTGAACAAAAATAGTAGGGTGGCGACCATCCGAAATTGGTCTATGGAGAGTCTAAAGGACTCAGTGAAGTAGAAATGCCTTGTAGTGATGCAAGGTCAGTCAAACTTGTTTGACTTTTGTTCTTTTAAGGAGGTATTTTATTGGATAAAGGAGAAATTAGAGAAGAATTAATTAGAATTATTCAAGAACTTGAATTATTAAAAAGTAAAATTGATAATCCAGAATATAAAGATATTATCGATGCTAAAAATCAAGAATTAAAAGATATTCGAATAAAATATAAAAGAGTTTTAGCAGAAGAAAATGAAAAAGGAAGGGATAGATAAAATGATAAATATTAAAGAAGATGAAAAATTAAATGTTTTAAATCATAGTTGTGCACATTTACTTGCACAAGCTGTAAAACACTTATATCCAGATGCTTTATTTTGGGTTGGACCTGTAATTGAAGAAGGTTTTTATTATGATATTGATTTAAATGGAAAATCTTTAACTGTTGATGATTTACCTGCGATTGAAAAAGAAATGAAAAAATTAGTTAAAGATGGAAAAAGAATATATCGAGAAGAATTAAGTAGAAAAGAAGCCTTAGAAAAGTTTAAAAATGATCCATATAAAATTGATTTAATTAATAATATGAGTGATGATACAGTAATTAGTTGCTATACTCAAGGTGATTTTACTGATCTTTGTCGTGGACCTCATGTCGAATCAGTTAAGTTATTAAAGAATTTTAAATTGTTAAAAGTAAGTGGAGCTTATTGGAAAAATGATGCAAAAAATCATATGTTACAAAGAATATATGGTATTTGTTTTGAAAATCCAGAAGATTTAGAAAATCATTTAAAAGAATTAGAAGAAGCAAAATTAAGGGATCATCGTAAGATAGGAAAAGATTTAAAATTATTTATGATGAATGATTTAGTT
Source organism: uncultured bacterium (assembly GCA_949296605.1). Lineage (GTDB taxonomy): Bacteria > Bacillota_I > Bacilli_A > RF39 > UBA660 > Onthocola_B. The sequence continues at coordinate 33,642 of CASFPB010000034.1, read as the reverse complement.
GGAAAAGGTCTTCCTATGTATTTACCTAATGGTTATATTATTTGGGAATTACTTGAAAATTATATTAAAGATAAAGAAAAAAAATTAAATTATCATCATGTTTTAACTCCACCACTTGGTAATGTTGAACTTTATAAAAAAAGTGGACATTGGGATCATTATAAAGAAAATATGTTTCCTAAAATGGAAGTTGAAGGAGAAGAATTTGTTTTAAGACCAATGAATTGTCCTCATCATATGATGATTTATGCTAATGAAATTCATTCTTATCGTGATTTACCTATTAGAATTGGAGAAATTGCAAGAGATTGTAGATTTGAAGCAAGTGGAGCTTTAAAAGGTATTGAAAGAGTTAGATCATTTTGTCAAAATGATGCTCATTTATTTGTAACTCCTGAACAAATAGAAAGTGAATTTAAGTCAGTTGTTAATTTGATTTTAGATGTTTATAAAGATTTAGGTATAAAGGATTATAGTTTTGAACTTTCTTTAAGAGATAAATCTAATACTGAAAAGTATTATCAAGATGATGAAATGTGGGATAATGCTGAAAATAGATTAAGAAAAGTTTTGGATGATATTGGAATTCCTTATACTGAAAAAATAGGAGAAGCTGCTTTTTATGGACCTAAATTAGATGTTCAAGTTAAACCTGCAGTAGGAAATTCTTATACTTTATCTACTTGTCAACTTGATTTTTGTTTACCTATGAAATTTGATTTAAGTTATATTGATAAAGATGGTAGTAAAAAAACACCAGTAGTTTTACATAGAGCTGTTTTTGGAAGTATTGATCGTTTTATTGCATATTACCTAGAAGAAACAAAGGGTACTTTACCATTATGGTTATCACCTACACAAATAAATGTTATTCCGGTTAATAATGAATTTCATTTAAAATATGCTGAAGATATAACTAATAAATTAAAAGATTTAAATTATCGTGTAAATTTAGATGATAGAGAAGAAAAACTTGGTTATAAAATGCGTGAAAGTGTTATTAATAAAATTCCTATTACTTTAATTATTGGTCAAAAAGAAGTAGATAATAAAAAAATTAGTTATAGAAAATATGGTAGTGAAGAAACTATAACTTTAAGTTTTGAAGAATTTTGTAATTATATTGATGAATTAAAGGCTAGTTATAAATAATGTTTGAAAAAATAAATGCAAATGGGATAGAATTAGAAAGATTTTCTAGTAAAAACAAAGAACATTTAAAACTAGCAGAATATTTAAAAAAAGATTTATTAATAAATGAGTTTTTTAGTGAATGGGAAAGTATTACTAAATTATCTTTAAATGATGATAGTAATACCTTTTATTCTTATGTTATAAAAGATATAGATTTAATTGGTATAACAACAATTTGTTTTATAAGTGATTATGAATGTGTTATATCTTATGGATTATTAGATAAATTTAGAGAAAAAGACTATTCAAAATTAGTTAAAGAAATTTTAATTAATGAATTATCTAAATTAGGTGTTACAACTATTAAAGCATATATAAAAAGTAATAATGTTAGTAGTATTAATGATATTTTAAAGACAGGTTTATCATTATCAGAAGTCTCTAACTCTGATTTATTAGTTGTTAGTTTTCCTATTTAAAGAAGTAGAAAATAAAAAAGAAATGCTATAGTTCTCTTACTAAATGCATTTCTTTTTCATATCCAAATATTTTTTCTAATAATTGATATTGTAATGTTAATTGTAATGCTAAACTTACCATTATTTCTTTATCTCTTGTATAATCTGCACATACTATTTTTTCTTCGCCATTAGGTAATGTAAATGTTTTTTTGTTTTGTTCATCTACTTTTATTTTATCTTTTTGACTAGCATGTATTTGATATATTCTATTATGTAATCTATTAGATCCAATAAATAATGAAAATTTATTAATTGGATCTACACAAAGAGTTGTTCCTGCAAATCCAGGAGACATAAATGATTTTCCAGATAATGAAGGACGAACTCCTAAATGTTTAGGATTAGGTTGTTTTAAATATACTAATGAACCATAAAAATAAGTGTCATCTTCTTTAAATCCTGATGCTGTATCACTCATTGATAAAACTGAATCTTTACTTATTACATCGCCGTTTATTAATGCATTTCCTAATTTTATCATGTCTTTTGTTGTAGAAAAATATCCGGCATGTCCTGGTGCTATGCCTTCAAGGGCACCTATTGCTCTTGCTTTAGCATCATGTTGTGTCCCTGGTGGATTATCATATCTGATATTAGGATTGCCATTAGCATCTATTGTAATAGAATAGTTTTCATTAGCGACTCTATCTATTTTTTCTTCTGGGACATTTAAATATGTATCTTTCATATTTAATGGTTTAAATATTGTTTGACTGACATAATCATTGTATGACATTTTAGTAACTCTTTCAATTACATATCTTAAAACCATTGCCCCCATGTCTGTGTAAGCATTTTTAATAAATTGATTTTCTGCTAAATGAATACCAAATAAAATTTGTTCTGCTTCTTCTTTTGTTTTAGCGCTATCAACTCTTTTATCAGTTACTACTGCAACTCTAAATTTTAATAAATCATAAATACTTACATTTTGTAAATTTTTAAATTCAGGAACATATTTTGTTATGGGATCAAATACATCAATTCTTTGTTCTTCTGCTAGTTTTAATATTGATACAGCAGTAAATAGTTTAGATGTTGATGCTAAATCAAAAATTGTATCTTGTTCTATTTCTTTTTCATCTGGAACTAAAATTCCATTTTGCATAGTATATTCTTGACATTTACCACATATAACTGTATCTCTTGTTTTAAATGTTCCAAAATCAAGAACTACGCCAGGAGTAATTTTTGTTTCATTTACAAATTTGTCCATTATTTCTTTTAATCCACTTTTTTGAAATAAAATAAGTCTTAATGTTGTTAAATTAGCATGTGGATTTTCTCTTATTACTTCTAATACACCATTTAATATTTTATCATAATCTTTTTTATTAAAAATATCTTGTATAACCGGAGATGAATTTAGCATTTGAGTTCTCATTAACTCTTCAATATACTTTTTATAGATGTAATATGCTTTAATATAATTCATTTAAATCGCCTTCTTTTTAAAAAATATATGAACTATTATAAAAAAAAGCACAAATGGTGTCAATAACAAAAAAAATTACCATAAATTACCATAAATTACCAAAATTTAAATGAAAATTAATTTTAATTGTGATAGAATGGTTAAGGTGAAAAATATGAATGAAGAAAAGAAGGAAAATAAAACAAAAATAAATAAAGAAAACTTTGCAAAATTTTTAAAAGATTTAAGAAAAGCTAATGGCTTAACTCAGCAAAAATTAGCAGACATTTTAGGAGTATCAAATAGAACTATTTCTAAATGGGAAAATGATGGAACAATACCTGATTATTATGTAATTAAAAATATATGTAAAAAATTTCATTTATCTCCTAGTTCTATTGTTTTAGAAAATAGAAACTATATTGATTATTTTTATTCATTATTAAGTTTAATAAAAAGTTTTTTAAGAATTATATTTAAAAATATATTAAAAATTATTTTTGTTATTATGTTTATTTTATTATTAATTTATTTTTTTAATAATTTTAATGCTGTAAAAATTTATACTTTAACTTTTGATAGTGAAAATATAACTTTTAAAAATGGTATGTTTATAGAAAATAAGGGCAGAAATATTTTATTTATTAACAATATAAATATTAAGGATGTTTCCTTAAAAGATAAAACTTTAAAATTAGAACTTTATGTTTTAGTTAATGGAGATAAAAATGTTATTTATGAAAATTCAAATTTAGATGATATATTTATTCAAGAGTTAAATAGTTATCCCAAAGAATTGAAAAAAGATATTATAAATTCAATGAAGAAAACTTTATATTTAAATATTATAGTAGTTGATAAAAATGATGATGAAAAAGAATATAAGTGTAAAATAAATTTAAAAAAGAATTTTGAAAATAATAAGTTAACTTATTCTACTTATAAGGTAAATACCACTTATAATTATGATTATCAGTTATTTTTAAGCGAAAATTTAATTGATGATAATGATTTGGCTTATGAACCTATTTATAAAAATTTATTTAATGATGATTATCGAAATGATAAAAATGAAACAAATTCAACATATGCAATTAATGAATCAAGGGAAGTTAATAAACTTGAAAGTTTAGGTTATGAATTTGATGAAAATGAAAATTTATATATTAAAAAGGAAAATGAAAGAACTATAACATATTCTGATGAGTTGAAATATTTAAATATAAGTAATTCTTTAGAAAGTTGTTATTTTAAATTAAGATATTTTATTGATAAAAATAGAATTGAATATACTTTATATGAAAAAAATAATATAAGAAAGATTAGATTTGAATATTACGTAAATAATGATTATTTATATTGCATTGATGGAGATTGTAATAATTATTTGAATGAAATTGATTACATTTTAAATGAATATAATAATATTTTAAATGTTCTATAATCGTGGAATAGTTATTCTCACGATTTTCTATTGTAGAAATTATGTGAATCTTGTTATGCTTTTGTTTGGATACGAAAGGAGGTGCGGTATTATCGATTGAAATATTTGAAGTATTTTTCATTAACATTTGTTATTGCAACTTTGTGTTTGATTACTAATGTAAAAGCATCCATTAGTGATGGAGATTATGCACGATTAAGAGAAATATTTTCCGAATATAGATTATCTATAATGAGCGATGAAGAATTAGAAAGACTTGCAAACGGGGAGTTAAGAGTTCAAGAAAAATTATATCAGTGGACAGAAAGCATTAATGGAACTATGACTTATGTTGAAGTTGATCCAGATTTATATGTAGAAATAAATCCAGAAAATAGTGTATCTAATTATTCAACATCTATTGGGACAACATATTACGAATCTAATTATAAAAGAATTCAAATTATAGATGATTATGTTTCTAACAACTTACATTATATTATGGTTTATACACAGTGGCTTGTAACTCCAGCAACAAAATCTTTTGATGTTACAGCTATGCGGTTTGAAGATGCAACTATTGTGGAAGGAACTCAAGAAGGAACTCAAACTTATTGGGCAAGTGGTGAATATAATTTTATTAATTATTCTCCGAATGGAACAAACATTAGAAAACAATCAAATGGCTTTGGAATATCAATGAATTTAGTAAATGATGCTTCATATTTTGAAACTGATATTAGTGCAGATATTATAGCAACTGGGGATGATGCAACCGTATATGGAACATATCAACATGCAGTTACTAATGTTACATTAGAACAGTCACATAGTTACAATATTAGTCATAATGGTTTTGGCAGTGTATTAAATTTTGCAACAGGAGTTCAAAATTATTATGATGGAATGCAAGGTGTTTATGTAACTCTTGGTTATTATTAATTAAATAAATTTCCATACTTTGTAAAAAATTTTCTTATAATATAAACTTCTAAAACACTTATAAATTAAGGTAATTATATGGAAGGGGTGGGACAAATTAAAAAAGGACAGTGTATATTTGGTGATAATGTAGAATATATACCAATTTGTATATATGTGCCTTATCAATTCAGCTTAGATTAAATAGTGTCATAAACTTAAAATGTAATTCATACCATTAAGTAGATAACGAAAGATGGGTGTGGGTTATGGAAAAAGAAAAAATTATATCTTCAATAGCAAAGCGTGGTAACGGAGAAATATATTTAGGAGTAGTTGGGGCAGTTAGGACCGGGAAATCGACATTTATAAAACGTTTTATTGAAAATTTAGTTGTTCCTAATATAACTGATGAATATGAAAAAAAACGTTGTTTAGATGAGATTCCCCAATCAGCACAGGGTAAAACTATCATGACTACTGAACCTAAATTTGTTCCTAGTAATGGCGCAACTATTAAAATTAATGAATTTGAAACAAGTATCAAATTAGTTGATTGTGTTGGTTATGTTATTCCCGAAGCCAATGGCTTTGTTGATGAAGATGGAAATCCAAGGATGGTAAAAAGTCCATGGTTTGAAGATGCTATTCCTTTTGTTGAAGCAGCTGAAATAGGAACTGAAAAAGTTATTAAAGATCATGCAACTATTGGTATAGTTGTAACGACTGATGGTTCATTTGGTGAAATTAATAGAAATTCATATCTGGAAGCAGAAGAAAAGGTTATAAATGAACTTAAAAATATTGGTAAACCTTTCATCGTAATTTTAAACAGTATTCATCCAACTAATACTGAGACAGTAAGTTTAGCAAGAAATCTTAGTGAAACTTATGAAGTTCCAGTAGTTCCTATTAGTGCTGAGTTAATGAATGAAAAAGAAATAATGGAGATATTAAAAACTGCGCTTTATGAATTTCCAGTTTTAGATATTAAAGTATCTATTCCAGAATGGGTTCATGTATTACCTAATAATCATGAAATAAAAGCACATTATTTAGAAAAGATTAGAGAAAGTGTAATAAGTGTAGAAAAAGTAAAAGATATTGATTTTATACTTGAACATTTTAATGATTCTTTATATATATCTTCCTCTTATATAAGTGAATTAGATGCTGCAACAGGGACTGTTACAATTAATTTAGAAAGCTCTAATGAACTTTATCAAGAAACCTTAAAATCATTCATGGGAAATATGATTACCACAAAAGCAGGGTTACTTAAAATCTTTGCTTCTTATACAGAAACTAAGGAAGAAATGGATTCGTTGAAGCAAGCAGTAAAAATGGCTAAAAGTACTGGCTATGGAATTGTTTATCCAACGCTTAAAGAGTTAAAATTAGAAACTCCAGAGTTAATTAAACAAGGAAATAGATATGGTGTTAAATTAAAAGCTGTAGCATCAAGCATTCATATGTTGAAAGTTGATGTAGAATCCACTTTTGAACCTATTATTGGTAGTGAGCTACAATCAAAAGAGTTAATTAATCATTTGATGAAAGATTATGAAATTGATGCATCAAGTATTTGGAAAAGTGAAATATTTGGGCGTAGTTTAGAAAATATTGTTCAAGAAGGTATTCAGGCAAAATTAAGTATGATGCCTGATAATACTAGATATAAATTAAAAGAGACCGTTACTAAAATTGTAAATAAAGGCTCTAATACATTAATTGCTATTGTTATTTAACAATGGCTTTTTATATGCAATAAAACGTCAAATTAAGTAAAATATAATATTTATATAACATTTAATGTGTAATATTTAGTAAAAAAAGTCATTTTTGCTTGATTTAAGGGCAAATTTTTGTTAGATTTATTATGTAAGGACAATGGGCTTTACAAAAAAATTTAGAATGTATGGGAGGTAAGAACATGTCTAAAGTAGAATTAGTAGAATTAATTGCAAAAGAAGCAGGACTTTCTAAAGCAGATGCTCAACGTGCATTAGATGCTACACTTGCAGGAATTACTGCTGGATTAAAAAAAGAAGGTAAGGTTTCATTAGTTGGTTTTGGAACTTTTAGCGCTAAAAAAAGAGCTGCTAGAGAAGGAATTAATCCATTAACTAAAGAAGCAATTAAAATACCTGCTAAAACTGTTGCTTCATTTAAAGCAGGAAGCAAATTAAAAGATGCTTTAAACTAATAGTAAAGTTTAGGAAAGTTGATGCAAATCAACTTTTTTTAATGTCAAAAATACAGTATAATAATTATGAAAGGAAAATGTCTATGAATAAAAAAAGTCTTGTTTTATTAATTATTGGATTTTTGTTTTTGATTATTGCTTTTGTCATTGGCTCTTATAATATAATAAAAGTTGTTTTTTTACTTGTAGGCATTGTTTTATGTTCTTTTGTGGTGTTTGTAAATTATAAAAATTATATTACTTCAATATTAGTATTTTTGTTTTTATTAATTGCTAGTTATGGCATTGATACATTTTTGTTTTATAAGTTCGATAAGATACCTATTTATGTTTATGAAGTTTCAAGTAGCGATAAGGTAAAAGTATATAATAGCTTATTTTATAGAATATTTGATTGTAATGATTCATTGATTTTAGATTATGGTTATAAAAAAAATTATGTTTGTGATAATTTAGCATTAGATCAAATTGATATAAATGAGTTTTTAAGTGATTTTGATAATATATATGAAAAATATAATAATAAGTTTGTTAAAATTACTGGAAAAATAAGTAAAATTTCTGGTAATGATTATTTAGAATTAAACTCATATACTTTTGGAGAAAATAAACTAAATGGTTATGTAAACTTTAATAGTAATTATATAGTAAGAGTTAATGTAAATGAAAATTTAAGTAAATATCGTATTTATGATGATATAACTGTAATTGGTAGATTAGAATCTATGAAGGTAGATAATGGAGTTTTTATTTTCGAATTAGTAGATTCTAAATTAATCGCTTCAAATGTTTATGATTCTTTTGAATATGAGGTTATAAATTCAGATGATAAAGATTTAATAAGTTATGTTAATTTACAAAATTATTATTTATATGGTATTAATACTATTTATTTAAAATATTCTAACGATACAATTTATGAATTAAATTATTTAATAACTGATGACAGAATAACTTTGGATGATATTTTAAAAAATGCAAATAGTGAAGAAATATTAAGAAACGAAGAAGGAGAAATTGTAGCTAATAAATATACGTTGGAAAAGTTTAATGTATTAGTATGTAATAATGATAAAAAAATTATTGCTAATAAAGATTATAATTTAAGTATTGAATTATGTGACAATTAATTGTGAAATTGTTTAAAATGTGATTGACTTTTTGTCAAAAAATATAATATAATATTTTCATATCGAGAAAAGGGGACAGGCCTTTGGAACACTATTTTACAAATAATCCGGATTTAAAAAGTGAAATAAGAGAAATCCCATATATAATTAATAATTGTAGTTTTAAGTTTTTAAGTGATAATGGAGTATTTTCAAAAAATAAAATTGATTATGCTTCAAGTTTTTTGGTTAATGTATTTTTAGAGAATCATGGCAATTTAGAAGAAAAAAAAGTTTTGGATGTTGGCTGTGGTTACGGTTTTTTAGGTATAATTATTAATAAATTTACAAAAGCTTATGTTGAAATGATTGATATTAATAAAAGAGCACTTCATTTATGTGAGAGAAATATAAAATTAAACAATGTAAATTGTATTGCTTATTTAAGTGATTGTTATGAAAATGTAAAAAATAAATATGAATATATAATTACTAATCCTCCGATAAGAGCTGGTAAAAGAGTAGTTAATTCGATATTATTGGATGCTAGAAACTATTTAGAGGAAAATGGTGAATTGTGGTTTATAATCAGCAAAGACCAGGGTGCAAAATCGACAAAAAAGTATTTAGAAAAATATTATAATGTTGATGTGGTAGGTAAAAGCAAAGGATTTTATTGTTTTAGAGCAAAAATTTGTTGACAAAATTTTTATAAAGCTTTAAAATTTTGTATTAGCGGCATATTTGTTTTTTAAATTAAAATAGTCTTAGAAAAATTGTGTATGGGGTGATATCGTGGCTTATAAAGTTAAAAAATTTGGTGACTATCGTGAAAGAAGATGTTTTTCGAAAACGAAAAACGTTTTAGAGTTGAATGACTTACTCGAAATTCAAAAGAAAAGCTATCAACAATTTTTAGATGATGGTATAAAAGAAATTTTTGAAGATTTATTTCCAGTAGAAAGTTTTACTGGTAATATTTCACTAGAATTTGGTGATTATTATTTTGATGAACCAAGGTATTCTATTAAAGAAGCAAAAGAAAGAATGGTTAACTATGCTGCCCCTTTAAAAGTTGAGGCTCGTCTTTATGTGCATGAAACTGGGGAAGTAAAAGAACAAACTATTTTCTTAGGGGATATGCCATTAATGACTGATGCTGGAACATTTATTATTAATGGAGCAGAAAGAGTAATTGTTTCACAACTTGTAAGAAGCCCAAGTGTATATTTTAAAAAGGAAATAGATAAAAATGGACGTCATATAATTAGTGGTGAATTAATACCTAATAAAGGAACTTGGTTAGAATATGAAACTGATGCTCGTGATGTTTTATATGTTAGAATTGATAGAACTAGAAAAGTTGCTGCCACAACTTTACTTAGAGCATTAGGTTTATCTAGTGATGAAGATATTATTAGTGTATTTGGAGAAAACCAATATATTTTAAATACATTGGAAAAGGATAATACAAATAACACTGATGAAGCATTAATTGAAATATATGAAAAATTAAGACCTGGAGAACCTGCTACTTTAGATTCTTCTAAAAATCAATTAATTACTAGATTTTTTGATAGATTCCGTTATGATTTAGCCAAGGTTGGACGTTATAAATTTAATAAAAAGTTAAATGCTTTAGACAGATTATTAGGTTTAAAACTTGCTGAACCTATAATTGATGGAAAAAATGTTATTGTTGAAAGCAATACTGTAGTTACAAAAGAAATTCTTGAAAAAATTCGTCCTTTATTTGCTAATGGATTAAACGTTAAAGAAATTCAAATTAATGAAGAATTAGACGATTATAATAAAGTTCAAACTGTTAAAGTAGTAGATCCTTTAGATGAAAAGAAAACTATTACCTTAATTGGCGTTGATCAAAGTGTCGATGTTCGTCGTTTAACTATTCCTGATGTTTATGCATCATTAAATTATTATATTGGATTACATAGTAATATTGGTAGTGATGATGAAATAGATAATTTAGGAAATAGACGTGTTCGTCAAGTAGGGGAATTAATACAAAATCAATTTAGAACTGGTATGACTAGAATGGAAAGAGTTATTCGTGAAAGAATGACTACTCAAGAAATTGAAAACGTTACTCCTAAAACTTTAATTAATATAAGACCAGTAACTGCTGCTTTAAAAGAATTTTTTGGTTCTTCACAATTATCAAAATTCATGGATCAAATTAATCCAATTGCAGAACTTACTGATAAAAGACGTTTATCAAGTCTAGGACCTGGTGGACTTTCTAGAGATCGTGCTGGTATGGATGTTCGTGACGTTAATGCATCTCACTATGGCCGTATTTGTCCAATAGAATCACCAGAAGGACAAAATATTGGTCTTATTACATCACTTGCAGGTTATGCTAAAGTTAATGAATATGGTTTTATTATGACTCCATATAAAAAAGTAGTTGATGGTGTTGTAACTGATGAAGTTGTTTATATGACTGCTGATGAAGAAAAAGATTATTATATTTCACAAGCAACAATTAAATTAACTGAAAATAATGAAATAGTTGATGATGAAGTTATAGCACGTATAAATGGGGATACCGTTTATATCGATAAAAAACATGTAAACTATGTGGATGTTGCTCCAAGCCAAGTTGTTGCTATTACAACAAGTTGTATTCCTTTCTTGGAATTTGACGATGCCAATAGAACACTTATGGGTGCCAACATGCAACGTCAAGCAGTTCCTTTGCTTGAAACAGAAGCTCCAATTGTTGGAACCGGTGTTGAATATATTGCTGCAAGAGATTCTGGATCAACTATTGTTTGTAAAGCTGATGGTGTTGTAGAATATGCTGATAGTTTAAAAATTATTGTTAATGTTGCTAATGGCAAAGATACATATTATTTAGCTAATTTTGAAAGAAGTAATGCATCTAGTTGTGTAAATCATCATCCACTTGTTAAAAAGGGTGATAAAGTTCATAGAGGCCAAGTTATTGCTGATGGACCTTCAACTGATAAAGGAGAACTTGCATTAGGTAAGAATATGACTGTTGCATTCATGACATTTAATGGATATAACTATGAAGATGCTGTTATATTAAATGAAAGATTAGTTAAAGATGATGTTTATACTTCTTTACATATTTCACATTATGATATAGATTGTCGTGATACTAAATTGGGACCTGAAGAAATTACAAGAGATATACCAAATGTTGGTGAAGATGCTCGTAAGAACCTTGATGCTGATGGTATTGTTCGTATCGGAACTGAAGTAAAAGAAGGAGATATTTTAGTTGGTAAAGTTACTCCAAAAGGTGTTCAAGAACTTACTAGTGAAGAAAAATTATTACATGCAATATTTGGTGAAAAGACTCGTGAAGTAAGAGATACATCTTTACGTGTAGAACATGGTGCTGGTGGTATTGTTCATGATGTTAAAGTTTATACAAAAGAAAATTCTGATGAACTACCTGCAGGTGTATCTAAAGTAATAAGAGTATATATTATTCAAAAGCGTAAAATTCAAGTTGGGGACAAAATGTCTGGTCGTCATGGTAACAAAGGTGTTATTTCCCTTATATTACCGGAAGAAGATATGCCTTATTTACCAGATGGAAGACCAGTTGATATCATGCTTAATCCATTAGGGGTTCCATCTCGTATGAATATCGGACAAATTTTAGAAGTTCATTTAGGTATGGCAGGCAAAAAACTAGGTGTTCATTATGCTACTCCAGTATTTGATAGTGCTAAATGGGAAGATATAAAAAAAGAAATGGCAGAAGCTGGAATGGATGAAGATGGAAAAGTAGTTTTATATGATGGTAGAACTGGGGAACCTTTTGATCATCGTATTAATGTTGGTGTTATGTATATGGTTAAATTACATCACATGGTTGATGATAAATTACACGCTCGTGCTACTGGACCATATTCATTAGTTACACAACAACCTTTAGGTGGTAAAGCACAATTTGGTGGTCAAAGATTTGGAGAAATGGAAGTTTGGGCATTATATGCATATGGTGCTAGTCATGTTCTTCAAGAAATATTAACTGTAAAAGCTGATGATATTGTTGGACGTGTTAAAGTTTATGAATCCTTAGTAAAAGGTAAAGTAATAGATCAAGCAGGTGTTCCTGAAAGCTTTAGAGTATTAGTTAAAGAATTTCAAGCATTAGGACTTGATGTTCAAGTAATAGATCAAGATGATAAAGTTGTAGAATTTAAAGATATTGAAGAAGATGAAGATGATAACGATGCATTTAGAATCGAAGAAATAGATGTAAATTCTAATGATTTAAATCCTAATGTAGAAGAAAACTTAGAGCCTGATTCAAGTTATGAAGATGAAATTGAAGAAGATGAAGATGATTTTGATAGTTTAGAATTTCCTGGTATAGATGAAGTTGATGAAGAGGATGAAGGAGAGTAGGTGGGTAAAATGATAGATGTTAGTAAATTTAAAGGTATAAAGGTTAGTATTGCATCTCCAGAAAAGATTCGTTCTTGGTCTTATGGTGAAGTTAAAAAGCCAGAAACTATCAATTATAGAACCCTAAAACCTGAAAGAGATGGATTGTTTTGCGAAAAAATATTTGGACCTACTAAAGATTTTGAATGTAGCTGTGGTAAATATAAAAGATTAAGATATAAAAATATTATTTGTGATAGATGTGGAGTAGAAGTAACTCGTTCAAAAGTTCGTCGTGAAAGAATGGGACATATTGAACTTGCTGCTCCTTGCTCTCATATTTGGTTCTTCAAAGGTGTTCCTTCAAAAATGGGACTCGTTCTAGATATGTCTCCACGTGATTTAGAAGAAGTATTATATTTTGTAAGTTATGTTGTAATAGATCCTGGAACTGCTCCTTTGGAAAAAAAGCAAACATTATCTGATAAAGAATATAGAGCATATTATGAAAAATATGGTAATTCTTTTACTGTTGGAATGGGTGCTGAAGCAATTAAAGAATTACTTAAACGTGTAGATTTAGACAAAGAAATAGAAGATTTACGTGCTGAACTTGAAAATACAACTGGTCAAAAAAGAATACGTTTAGTTAAGCGTTTAGATTGTTTAGTTGCTTTTCAAGAATCAGGTAATAAACCCGAATGGATGGTATTAGATGTTTTGCCAGTAATACCTCCAGAACTTCGTCCAATGATTCAACTTGATGGTGGACGTTTTGCAACTAGTGATTTAAATGATTTATATCGTAGAATAATTAATAGAAATAATCGTTTAAAAAAATTGTTAGAACTTGGAGCTCCAACAATAATTGTTCAAAATGAAAAACGTATGCTTCAAGAAGCTGTTGATTCATTATTTGATAATGGACGTCGTGGAAGAAGTATTACAGCTGCAAGTAATCGACCTCTTAAGAGTTTATCTAGTATGCTTAAAGGAAAACAAGGAAGATTCCGTCAAAATTTATTAGGTAAAAGAGTAGATTATTCTGGCCGTTCCGTTATAGTTGTTGGACCTAATTTAAAAATGTATCAATGTGGTTTGCCAAAAGAAATGGCTATTGAGTTATTTAAACCTCATGTAATACATGGTATAGTTGAAAGAGGTTTAGCTCATAATATTAAAGGTGCTAAAAAATTAATTGATTCTAGAGATGAATCAGTATGGGATATTGTAGAAGATGTAATTACTGAATATCCAGTATTACTTAATCGTGCTCCAACTTTACATAGACTTGGTATTCAAGCATTTGAACCTGTCTTAGTTGGTGGAAAAGCTATTCGTTTGCATCCATTAGTTTGTACTGCATTTAATGCGGATTTTGATGGGGACCAAATGGCTGTTCACGTTCCTTTATCTGAAGAAGCAAAGGCTGAAGCTAGAATTTTAATGCTAGGTGCAAATAATATTTTGAATCCTAAGGATGGAAAACCTATTGTTACACCTAGTCAAGATATGGTTTTAGGTAATTGTTATTTAACTATTGAATATGCAGATCTTCCAAATGAAGGACATGTTTATAAGAGCCCAGATGAAGCTTTGATGGCTTATGAAAGAAGAGAAATTACATTACATACTCGTATAGCTATACCTGTTAAAGCTTTTAAATATAAATTATTTACTGATGAACAAAAAGATAAATATTTAGTAACTACTGTTGGAAAAATTAAATTTAATGAAATATTACCTGACACTTTTCCATATGTTAATGAAGGAACAAAAGCTAATATTGAAGGTGTTACACCAGATAAATATTTTTTACCTATGGGATCTAATATTCCTGATGAAATTAGTAAGATGGAATTAGTTCAACCATTTGTTAAGAAAACTCTTGGACAATTAATTGCTCAAGTATTTAAAAGGTATAAAACAACAGAAACATCAATTATGCTTGATAAATTAAAGGACTTAGGATTTAAATATTCCACAGTTGCTGGTGTTACTGTTGCAATATCTGATGTTGTAAGAAGTGATGATAAACATGAAATTATTGAAAAAGCTAAAGCTAAGGTAGATAAAATTAATAAACAATATCAAAGAGGTTTAATTACTGAAGAAGAAAGATATGAAAACGTCATTGCTTCATGGAATAAAGCAACAGATGAAATTAAAGATGAACTTGCTGAATTAAGTAAAAATAATTATGATAATCCTATATTTATGATGATGAATAGTGGAGCTCGTGGTTCAATTTCAAACTTTACACAACTTGCTGGGATGCGTGGTTTAATGGCAAAACCTGATGGATCTACAGTTGAAATCCCTATTACTTCATCATTTATTGAAGGTTTATCAGTATCAGAATTCTTCTTATCTACTCACGGTTCAAGAAAAGGATCAGCTGATACAGCTTTAAGAACTGCGGACTCAGGATATTTAACTAGACGTTTAGTTGATGTTGCTCAAGATATTATTGTTAAAGATTATGATTGTGGTTCTGTTCAAGGTTTAGTTGTTTATGATTTAGTTAATGATAAAGATGGAACAATAATAGAACCATTAGCTGAAAGAATTTTAGGAAGATTTGCATCTAAAAAAATTGTTAATCCAGAAACTAAGGAAGTAATTGTTGAAGCTGGAGAAATGATTAATGAAAATGCTGTTGCTAAAATAACTAAAGCTGGAATTAAAAAAGTTGAAATTAGAAGTATTCTAACTTGTAAATCTCATAATGGTGTTTGTCAAAAATGTTATGGACGAAATCTTGCAACTGGTAATTTAGTTGAAAAAGGTGAAGCTGTAGGAATTATGGCAGCTCAATCAATTGGTGAACCTGGAACACAACTTACCATGAGAACATTCCACTCTGGTGGTGTTGCCCATGGTGGTGATGCTGATATTACTCAAGGTTTACCAAGAGTTGAAGAATTATTTGAAGCACGTATTCCAAAAGGAAAAGCTACAATTGCTGAAATTGGTGGTAAGATAATTGGAATTGAAGAACAAAATGGTAAACATTTAATTACCGTTGAAAATGAAGCAGGTGTTAGAGAACATGTTACTAACTATAATATGAAAGTTCGTGTTAATGTTGGTGATGTTGTTGAAGCCGGTGATAAATTAACAGAAGGTGTTATATCACCAAAAGAATTACTGGCTGTAACTGATCCACTTACTGCTCAAGAATATATATTGAAAGAAGTTCAAAAAGTATATAAATTACAAGGTGTTGATATTTCAGATAAACATATTGAAATTATTGTTAAAAGAATGATTAATAAGGTTAGAATTACTGATGCTGGAGATACCGATTTTGTTGAAGGTTTAACAGTATCTTTAAGAGAATTTACTGATGGAAATAAACCTGTTATTATGGCTGGAAAGGTTCCTGCTAAAGGAAATCCTATTATGCTTGGTATAACTAAATCTTCTCTTGAAACAGATTCATTCTTATCTGCTGCATCTTTCCAAGAAACTACTAGAGTTTTAACTGATGCTGCTATTCATGGAAAAGTTGATAATTTACAAGGTTTAAAAGAAAACGTAATTATTGGAAAACTTATTCCAGCAGGAACTGGTTATAAACAATATAGTGATATAAGTATTGAATTAGAAAAAGGAATTTTAAATGATGATGCTAGTGAAGTTTTAGAAGAAAGATTAATGGATGATTCTGATATATCATTAGATAATTTGAATACAACTAATTAAGATTGCAGTTTTGCAATCTTTTTTGTTGATTTTAATTTAATTTGTGATAAAATATTTATTAAAAAAAGAGGGGTTTTATGGAAAAAGTATATGGTTTTACTAATGAAAATGTAGGAGTTTTTTCAAATTATTTTGATTTTGATGATGCAAATGTTCTAACTGTATTAGGAAGTGGAGATCAATATTTTCAAGTAATATTAGATGGAGCAAAAAATGTTGATGTATTTGATATAAATTATATAGCTTGGTTGCATTTTCTTTTAAAATTTACAGCAATCAGGGTATTATCTTATGAAGAATTTATACAAATGTTTATTATTGATAATTTAAATAATTTAGCTATATATAGCAAATTAAGAAATTTTTTGCCTGATGAAGTTAAATATTTTTTTGATAAACTTATTAGTTTAAGAAGAGATTTTTCATCAATTAAACTAAGAAATGTTATTTTTGATAATGCTAAAATTAAAAATATTCCATATTTTGATTCTAAAACTTATTATATTTTACAAAGTTTATTACGGAATCAACCAATACCAAGTTTTTATAATTGTGATTTGCTAAATATTAAATCATTTACTAAAGAATTTTATGATGTTGCTTTATTTTCTAATATTTATCATTATTTACCTATGAATGCCAATGAATATTTAGAATTTTTAAATAAAAATGTTAAAAGTTCTCAAATACTTGCATTATATACTTGGATTTTGAATAATGAAGAAAGAAATGAATTTTTGGAAAATGGTTTTGATGTTTATTCTATACCTGGCGTGTTACATAAGGATGATTATATAATAAGTTTAAGTAGAAAAAGATCTTAAAAGCAATTTGGTTGCTTTTTTATTTTTTAAATAATATAATAATTTTGGTGATATTTATGTATGAAAATATGAAAATTTTAATTTTAGGGGCTGCTAAAAGTGGAGTATCAGTAGCGAAGTTACTTGCTAATAGAAATAATGATATTACTTTAAGTGATTTAAATGATTTGGAAGAAAATGTAAAAAATGAGTTAAAGAATCTTGGCATAAAAATTGTTATCACTAAAAATCAGTGTGAATTAATTGATAATACATATGACTTAATTATAAAAAATCCAGCAATTATGGTTACCAGTGATATTGTAAAAAAAGTAAATGAATTGAACTTGAGAATGGAAAATGAAATTGAAGTGGCTTATCACTTTTTGCCTAAAAATGTAACTATTATTGGTGTTACGGGTTCAAATGGTAAAACTACTACAACAACTTTAATTTATGAATTATTAAAATTACATGGTAAAAAAGTTGTTTTAGGGGGTAATATTGGTTATCCTTTATCTTCAATAATAAATGATATAAAAGAAAATGATATTTTGTTACTCGAAATAAGCGATCATCAATTATGTGATATTCATGATTTTAAAACTAATATAAGTGTTTTAACAAATATTTGTCCTACACATTTAGATTATCATGGAACATATGAGCATTATATGTGGACTAAAAAGAAGATATTTAATCATCATTCAAATAAGGATATTGCAATAATTAATAAAACAAATGAAGATAGTTTAAAAATTACTGATGATATTTTATCTAATAAAATATATTTTAATAGTGAAGATAACTATTATAAAGATGGATATATTTATCTACATAAAGAACAATTTTTAAATGTTAATGATATAAAACTAAAAGGAACACATAATTATGAAAATATTTTAATGGCTTTGTTAGTTTTAAAAAATTTTGGCATTAATAAGGAAAAAGCAAAAGAATTTTTAAAAGATTTTGGAGGAGTTACACATCGTTTAGAATATGTATTAGAAAAACATGGTGTAGTTTATTATAATGATTCAAAATCAACTAATCCAACTGCTACGATTACAGCTTTAAAGACTTTTTCTAAACCTATTCATTTGATTTTAGGTGGTCAAGAACGTAATCAAGATTTTAATGAAATGAATGAATATATGAAAAATGTAAAGAAAATATATGCAATAGGGACTGTAACAGATAGAATTTATGATTATGCTAATAAATTAGATATACCTTGTGAAAAATGTTATTATTTAAGAGATGCAATGGATAAAATTTTTTCTAATGTTGTTAGTGGCGATGTCGTATTATTATCTCCTGGATCAGGATCACAAGATCAATATGTTAAATTTGAAGATAGGGGAGACGAATTTAAAGATTTAGTTGAAAAAAATGTTGGATAAGTTTATAATTTAGATATGTTAATAATAAGGGGCTGATAGTATGGATGGACAAAATCCAAATAATGTTAACAATAATTTATATAATGGAATGCAAAATAATCAAACAATAAATAATGAAAGTCAAATTCCTACATTAAATAACGGTGTTAATAGTATTAATCAAAATAACTTGAATAGTAATATTGTTAATCAAAGTCCGGTAATGAATAATGAGGTAAATAATTTAAATCAAAATTCTAGTTTAAATGTTAATCAAAGCAGTTCTGTTGAATCATTAGATAGTAATCTAAATCAAAATAGTATGCAAAATAGTAGTTTAAATAATGTTCAAAATGATTCTGCTCAATCTTTAAATGGAAATTTAAATCAAAATGTAAATAATAATACTATTTCTAATGAACCTGCACCACAAGTAATTCCTGGAACTGAAAGTGAGTATCAAGCTAGTAGTTTAACTAACGATACTGTAGGTGTTGGTGCACAAACTTTGGGAACTTTGAATGTAAATAGTAATGGGTTTGTAGAACCTAATAAAGTAGAAAACATCGGAGCTGTTCCTCCTTCAGAAAATTCAAATAATAAAAAGAAAAAAATTAGTAAACCATTATTTGTTGTAATAATTATTTTATTAATTTGTTTAGTTGCTTTTGGTGTTTATTATTTTCTTAAAATTAGTTCAGTTAAAGTAACTTTAAAAGATGTTGAGTTAAATTTAGGAGATACTTTATCTGATAATATAGATGATTATGCTACAATAAGTGGAGGAAAAAAGGATAGTTGCAGTTTAGTATTACCTGATGTAAATTCAAATGAAATCGGAGAATATGATTATAAAATAGTTTGTGATAATAAAACTTTTACTGGTAAAATTACAATTAATGATATTGAAGCACCTTATGTTTTGTTAAAACCAGTTTATGTTGAAATGAATTCTACAATAGATGCAAATGATTTTGTTGAAAAATGTGAAGATATTTCTGAGTGTAATGTTTCATTTGAGAATAGTGATATAGTTGAGGGATATCTAACTAGTGCTGGTGGACCATACAAAGTTAAATTAGTAGTTTCTGATAAATATAATAATAGTGTTAATATTGAAGGAGAATTGTATGTTTCAGGTAGTGAAATTAGATATTTTACAAGTTGTTCTTCTAATACTTCTGAACTAAGTAATTATAATGCTACTAAAAAGGTTACTGATATTTTACCATTAGGTTATGTAGATGCAGGTCTTTCATATATCGGTTTTTCAAGAAGAGTATATACATATGTATTTAATGATAAAAATGAATATAATGAAGTTGTTAAAGATAAAAATTATTTAATAAATTTTGATGGAGTAAATGGATTGGCTTATTATGATGATGCAAATTTGACTTTACAAATTTCAGTAGATTTAAGCATTGATACTTTAAATAGCGAATTTGGCGGAACTTTTCCAATGTCATATTCATCATTTAATACTTATTATAAAGAAAACGGGTATAGTTGCAGTAATTCTGCTGCTTAATAAAGATGTTTAAATACGTCTTTTTTTATTGTATTTATTTTTATTAAATGATAAAATTTCATTGAGGATGATAAAATGAACAAGCAAAAAATTATAATGTATTTACTGGTTATTGTTTTAGTTGTAATTATCTGTTTTGGTTTTGTAAAGTTTTTTGGTTTTGAATCTAATAAAGAAAAAAATAAAACAAATGATATTAATGAAGAATTAGTTTTAAAATTATATAGTTATTTAATTGATGTTAATGCTTCAAAAGTTACTTCTATGTATAATGGCAATTATGCATCCTATAATAGTTTGAGTTACAATTCAATATTAATTATGATTTATGAATATATAAAAACTTATGATGACTTTGAATTAGAAGCAACTACAATAGATGAATTGTTAAATAATAGTATTATTGATATTCAAGATGGTGTTATTCCGTTATATAAAATTAAAATTGAAGAATTTGAAAAAGTTTTTAAAATTATTTTTGGAAATGGTGAAAAATTAAATTTAATTGATTTTAGTTACGATATTAATACATTCTTTAAATTGAACAGTAATAAAACATATTATTACGTTTATACAAATAATATTAGTGAGGAAAATAGTGACGTGGTATTTAAAGAAATGATACGTTATGCAGTAACTGATAATAATAAAACTATTAAAATTTATGATTATTACTTAAAATGTGATGTTAATAATCAAAATTGTTATAATGATGATAAATTGAGTAAATTAAATAATAAAGTAAAATATAATAGTTCTATAAATATTAATCAATACATAAATGATTTAGTTACTTATGAACACACATTTATATATGAAGATGGTTATTTTCATTGGAAAAGTTCTCAAGTTATATAATAAGTTAAAAAGATTAATTATAAATTGAAAGAAAGAAGAAACTAGTTTTGGGTAGTTTCTTCTTTTAAAACTGCATGTAAAACATATCTATTGTTTTCATCAGCACAAGTTGATAATGTTATAATTTTATTTTTTCCAGACAATTCTATATTAAAATTATATATGCTTCTATTCTTTAACATTGAATAAAATTCTAGGCGATCATTATCATCTTTAAATATTGTTCTTAAATAATCTGTTGTTACAGCTATTTTATATATCGAAAATACTTGATATTCTAGAGTTTCGTATAAAGTTTTTAAAGTTATTATTTGATTATCTGGATTTGTATACCAATTATATCTAAAGGTGTTTTGTAATGTTCCAAACATAACACCACTATTATAACGATTGTGGGCATATATTATTATATTATCACTTAAATATTTGGAATCATTTCTATAATCCATAAATACCCAACCATTTTTATCTTCATTTAAATAAAAATTATGACTTAAATAATATTCATTATTAATTGTTTGAACAACTGGGTAATCTATATTAGTATTATTTACTTTTAACCACCCAACAACCTCAGGATTTATATTTATTAAACTGGCTATGTCTTCATTTACAACAATTTTATCGTTTTCAGCCTGATTAGAGTTAAGTTCATTTATTATATCTTCTGAATTATTAATTTCTATTACTTTTTTAATATCATTTTGAATATTTGTTACTGTTTTCATAGAATTGTAATTATCATAAAATACATATCCAAAGGTAAATACTATTATTAATATTATCAAATAACCACAAGTTTTTAAAATAGAATAATTTGTTTGTTTAAAAAGATTATTATTTAAATATTCCTTGCTATATTTTAATTTAAAATAAATTTTATTTTTTTTACTATATTTTTTATTATAGTTTTTTAAGTAATTTATAGTGTTTTCATCTGTTATATTTTCATGTATAAGTATTTTTATATTTCTTTTATTATTTAATTTTAATGCTTTAATAATAAATTCTAAGTCGTTTTTATTTACTGTTGTTACATTTATAACTTTTAAATATTTGTTTATATTACAAAATGCCATGAAATCCTGTTCATCTTGATTGCTCATAGGAAATGTTATTTTTAATGAAGTTTTATAAAATAAAGTTGAAAATTGATTTAAATTGTTATCTAACATAAAATTTGATAAGAAAAGGATTTCATTTCTAGATTCAACTACAATATCATATTTATCTAAATATTCAATCATGAAAGGCTGTATTGCATAACAGCTTACGTTTTTGATATATGTATGCATTATTTTTTCACAAATTGAAAATGTAATAGTGTTTTCTTCGTTTAATAATAAATTTACTATATTTTTATTATATTTTATTATTTCTAAAAAAATATTAGCAAAATAGTTATTTTCTATTATAAGGGTATTAACATTATAATTATTTACTATTTCATTTAAAAATGTTGTAACAATTTTTTTATTATTAATTATGTATTCATCTGAAAATACTAATTCATTGCAACTAATAACATTTGTATTAATTATATTTTTATATTCATTTGTTAACTTTATTCTTTCTTTTATTATTAGGCTATTTTCTTTGATTTTTATAACAATTTTTTTCATGGAAACCACCTTTATTTTCTTTAATATGATAACACATATTTACACATTTTAGTATATTTTTTAGAAAAATATGTTGTTTTTTGTATTTTTATGTTATAATTTAGACATAATATAGATAGGAGAGATGTGTGTGAAAAAATTATTGAGTTTTTTAGCTATTGGAGTAGTTGCAATTTTACCTATGAGTGCTAGTGCATTAAAATTAGATTGGGATTGTGAAAAAAGCTGCCGAAATGAAGATACTGGAAAATGTGAACAAACTTGTAAAATTTATGTGACAGAAAATACTAATTTAGCAGATTTAACTGTAACTGATATTACACTTACCTTAACTGGGGATGCTGATAAGGTAACATTAAAAAGTTTAACTCCTGCAAATGATGATTTTAATGTTGAATCTTCTAGAGATGGCGATGTTATTTCTATGAAATTTACTAATCTAACTGAAATTAAAACTTCAAAAGTTGAACTTGGAACTTTAGTTTTAGAATTAGAAGATAGTGCAGTAAATTGTAGTGGAACATTTAAATTAGAAGGCGTTGAATATGAAATGACTGTTGAAGAACCAGATGAACCTTCTACAGGTGTTTCTCTTCCAATTGCTATCTTGGCTTGTGGAGTAGGGGCTGCAGCAGTAATTTACTTTGTATCTAAAAAGAACAAAAAAATGTATAAAATTTAATACTTTTTAACAATCTTAGGTTTCTAAGATTGTTTTTTTATGGTAAAATATGTGTAGGTGATTGAAGTGCGTGAGTTTACTGAACAAGAATTAGTAAGAAGAGAAAAATTAAATAAATTAAAAGAATTAGGTGTAGATCCTTTTGGACACAAATTTGATGTTTCTGATTTTTCAACTGATTTAAAAACTAAATATGCTGGTAAGTCTCATGAAGAATTAGAAAAATTAAATGTTTCTGTTAATGTTGCAGGAAGAATTATGTTTATTAGAAAAATGGGAAAAGCAAGCTTCTTTTCTATAAAAGATAAACTTGGAAATATTCAAATATATATTTCAATAAATGATGTTGGAGAAGAAGAATATTCTTTATTTAAAAGCGCAGATATTGGTGATATTGTCGGAATAAATGGTGTATTAATGGTTACCCAAACTGGAGAAATAACTGTAAAATGTAAAAAATATACTCATTTAGTTAAATCTTTAAAGCCATTACCTGAAAAATTTCATGGTCTTATTGATGTTGAGGAAAGATTTAGAAGAAGATATGTTGATCTAATAATGAATGATGAAGCTAGAAAAGTAGCTTTTGCAAGACCTAAAATTATTCGCTCGATTCAACATTATTTAGATAATTTAGGATATGTTGAAGTTGAAACTCCAATTTTAGGAACAATTTTAGGTGGTGCTGCTGCAAGACCATTTATTACTCATCATAATGCTCAAAATATAGATATGTATTTAAGAATTGCAACAGAGCTTCCTTTAAAAAGACTTTTAGTTGGTGGTATGGATGCAGTTTATGAAATTGGTAGAATATTTAGAAACGAAGGAATGGATAGAAAACATAATCCTGAGTTTACTACAATTGAATTATATAAGGCTTTTACTGATTTAGAAGGAATGATGGATTTAACTGAAGGAATTGTTAGTAATTGTGCAATGGAATTAAATGGCACATATGAAGTCGACTTTTTAGGACATCACATTAGTTTAGCTCCTGGGTTTAAAAGGGCTCATATAGTAGATTTAATAAAAGAAAGAACTGGAATCGATTTTTTCCAAAATATGAGTTTTGAAGATGCTAAAAAACTAGCTATTGAACATGGTATTGAAATTGAAGAACATTTTAGTTATGGACATATTGTTAATGCTTTTTTTGAAAAATATGTTGAAGATACCATTATAGAACCTACTTTTGTATTTGGACATCCAATTGAAATTAGTCCTTTAGCTAAAAAAGATCCTAACGATCCCAGATTTACACAAAGATTTGAATTGTTTATAGCTGGATCTGAATATGCAAATGCTTTTAGTGAATTAAATGATCCAATAGATCAATATGAAAGGTTTGAAAATCAATTAAAAGAAAAAAACTTGGGTAATGAAGAAGCTAATGAAATGGATTTAGATTATGTTGAAGCGTTAGAATATGGAATGCCTCCAGCTGGTGGAATGGGTATGGGAATTGATAGGCTTGTAATGCTTTTAACTGGTTCTGAAAATATTCGAGAAGTTATTTTATTTCCAACTATGAAACCAAGAGACTAAGTTTAATTTTCGTTATTATAAAGTAGTAAAATTTTTACTATTTTTTTTGTTAAATAAAAAGTGCAAAAAATGTCGTTTTGTGTTATACTTATTTTATAGTATAAAGATATGGCATAAAGGAAGGTAAATATGATTAAATTTAAGAACTTGATCAAAAATATAACTAAAAAAAATAAATTTTATTATGTGCTAGCTATATGTGTTTTAATCTTTAGTTTAAGTGTTATTATTCCTTCTTTAGCACAATATGATAATATTGATGATTCTATGCCTAAAATTCAAGTATGGGATGGTTCAGTAAGTAATTCCTTTGGCGGCGGAAGCGGAAAAGTAGATGATCCATATATTATTTCTAACGGGAGTGAACTTGCTTATTTGGCTCTTATGTTAAAAGAAACTAATTTTGAAAATACTTATTTTAATTTATCAAATGATATAATAATTAACCCAGGTATTTTTAATTACAATAACAATATTTTTGAATATTTATATGAAAATAAAAAATATTATATTAAAGATTATACTAATGAACTTTATGATAATGCTGATTTTAATAATACTTCAATTGGCAATATTAATAGTTTTAATACTTTAGATAATTTCAATGGTGTATTAAATGGTAATAATCATACAATATATGGTTTATATATCAATAATGAAAGTGATAATACTGGTTTTTTTAATAATTTGAATGGAACTGTTGAAAATTTATTTTTGAAAAATGTATTAATATATGGAAAAAGTGTTGTTGGGGGATTAGCATCTAATGCATCTAATGCTAATATTAAAAATATTATTGTATCTGGATATGTTATAAATGATAATAACAATAATGTTAAAACTATAAATGATGAATTAGAAAATATTGAATTAAATGTCAATAATAATTCTCAAACTGAAGTTGTATCTTTAAATAATACAAATGTTGATGGATATATTTTATCTAAAAAATTAATTGGAAATGTAAGTATTGATGGCGTTGGAGAAGTTTATATTAATAATATTCCTGTTAATGGTGATTTTGAAATTAACTTAACTAGTTTAGATTCTTTTGAAATATTATATTCTTCTTTAGATACTGCTAATATAGTGTTAAGTAATTTGTCTTTAAATATAGAGTATGATGATACAACTAGTGGTGGTATTATTGGTATTGCTAATAATGTTTATATTCAAAATGGTGTTAATAAAGCTAAAGTTTATAGCAGTGCAATAAGTGGAGGTTTAGTATCTAGAGCTAATGGTTTATCTATTATAAATTCTTATAATACTGGAAATATAAATAGCTTATATATTTCTGGGGGCTTAGTTGGATTCACAAATAACGGAGGACATATATCAATTTCTAACAGTTATAATAATGCTCTAGTTAATTCAAATGTAAACGGAGGATTAATTGGAAGTATAGAAAGTAATATTGAAAGTGTTGATATAAGTAACTCTTTTGATGCTTCTAATAATCAATATTTAATAAATAGTATTAATAAAAGTATAGTAAATGCAAATAATTTGTATTATATAAATTATTCTAATTATTCTGGTAATATTAATGGTAGTTTATATCAAACAACATTTGATGATTTATCTAATTCTGATTTTTTAAAAAATAATCTTTATTTTAATGAGTATGTTTCTGATGATGATTTAATCAATAACGAAAATAATTTATGGGTTTATGATTACTTATTACCTAGATTATATTTTGATAAAACAGTAGACAAAATAGCAAATATTCATTTAAGTAGTTATACTTGGGATGGATGGTCTGATCAAATTTCAGAATTAGAATTTGAAGAACCTATCGCTTTTAATATTGAAGTTATTGATGATTTAAATCCTGCTAAAGAAATATATTATTATATTGATAATAGTAATGTTGTATTATCTCAAAATGATTTAGCTAATGTTAATTGGCAAAGTTATAATGATATTGTTGAAATTAATGAAGCTGGAAGTTATATTATTTATGCTAAAGTTATTGATAGCGATAATAATATATATTACTTAAATTCTGATATAATTAAATATAATATGAGTGATAGTGTTGTATTAAGTATTAATGATAATCAGTATAGTGATTTTAATAATAATTTAAATGAACTTTATTATGGTGAGAAAGTAGATTTTACTGTTTTAATTAAAGATTATGATTTAATTAAAAATGTAGAATATTGCATATCTAATGAAATTTTGTCAGAAGATGATTTAAATTTGTTATCTGAGGAAATGTGGAATATATATACTGATCCTGTCTTAATTGATAAATATGAAAATAATATTATTTATTTAAAAGTAACAACTAGTTTTGATGAAATAATTTATATTAATTCTGATATTGTCAAATATAATGGATATACTATGATAGATTTAAATGCTGGTCAATCTATTACAAATGATATTATCAATATTACTAATAAAAGTAGTGTTAGTGTAAATTTTGAATTTAATGATAATATTACTTATAATAATTATAAACATTATTTGATTTCAAGTGAATATTTACCAGATAAAACTAATTTAATATTAATTGATAATAAAGAAAATAAAGTATATAAATATACAGTTGATGAAAGTAAAAACTATAATTATGATAATAATTGTAATGATAATAATTGTGAGTTTCAAGCAATTTATGATTTTTCTTTATTTACAGAAGTTGGTAATGTAAATAGTATTAATTATGTTGAAAATAATACTAATATTATAGATGATTCATTTACTATTATTGTTGATTTTAAAAATACTAATATTGAAAATAACATTGAAAATATATCTTTGGGCTTAATATTAAGAAATGATGATAAAATATTAATACCTATATTAAAAGATACTATACGAACGTTTAATATTTATGTTAATGATAGTATTAGCCCTATTATTTCATCAGATTTTAATGGTATTATTAATCCATCTATTGAATCTTGCTATAATATTAACTTAAATATTGGTGTTAAAGAAGAATATATTAATGGATTTCTTCTTAATAATACTTTGTTTGAAACTAAAAAAATGGGAATTGGGATAAAGTTTGTTGATGAAGATGGAAATTTGGTAGATAAAAATTTATTAAGTGCTATTAGATTTTCTATGGATGGCGTTGTATACAGTTTTGATAGTTCTAATATTGTTAAAATTCCAATATCAGGTTCTTTAATAAATACTTCTAAATCATTATTAATGGAAATTAGTAATTCTAGTAATCAATTAATAAATAAAAATTATAAGATGATAGTATTTAGTTATATTTCTAATGATAATATTTATTTTGAAAATATAAGTAATGAATTAGTTTATGAATTTAATAATAATAGTGTTTTAAATGGTTTTATTGATGTATCAGTGCCTAGCTCAATTAATTCAAATGATAGTAATTTAAAAGTAAATGTTAGTTATCAAGGTAACTTGCTTAATCCTAATATTAAATTAAGTTTATATAAAAAAGAAAAATTAACAGCATATGATCAAAACTATATATTAGTTGATTTACAAAATTATTTTGATAATAAGTTAACATTATTTAATGATACAACTTATAATTTATTTGACATTTTAAATGAAAGTAATGTAATTGATTTGCTTATTAATGATTTTGAATATGGCGGTTATAAATTTGTTTTTGATTTGTATGATGGAAATACCAAAATAGATACAGTAGAAAAAACTTTTATTGTTAAATATTAATGAGGTGATACTGTGAAACGTAAAATTTTAATATCATTATTTATTATATTTTTTATAGTTTTGTCTTCTGGTGTAACTTATTCAGCGTTTAATTCACAAAATAATATAAATGTTAATCAAAAGTTAGCTAAATTTATTTTTGAAACTAATTTTTTGGATAATATGGAAATACAAATTGATGATTTAGTGCCAGGTGATACCAAAGAATATAGTTTTTCTGTAACTAACACTGATAAAGTAAGCAGTGATGTTTCTTTGAATTATCAGTTAAGTATAAAAACTTTTCATTTTATACCTTTAAAGATTGAATTGTATAAATTAAATGGATCAGATGAAAATTTAATATTAGATTGTAATGAATCATTTAGTAGAAATGCTAATAATGAATTAGTATGCAATACCGATGTATTATTAATGGAAAATTCTAATAGTGTTAACGATAATTATATTTTAAAATTAGTATTTCCAAGTGAGTATAATGGGTTAGAATACATGAATTTATCCGATTTTATTAATGTTGAAATTAATAGTTGGCAAAGTGTAGAAGGAGTGTAAAATGAAAAAAAAATATATAATTATATTACTAATTGCAGTAATTATTTTGATTTGTTTTTTTACTTCTTCGTTTGCTAAGTATGCTTATAAAAGAGCTTGGAATTATTATTTAAGTACTAAAGGTTTTTATTTTTCTAGCGACAAACTTGATTCTAGTGGTAAAACTAATATTGATAATCAATGGGATGGAAATAAGGTTTATTTTACTTTAAATAATTTTATTGATAATAACATTACAACTAACGATATTAAATATAATATTCTTTGTACAACTAATACTGGGGATACATGTTATTTAAATGACACAAATAGTAATGAATATAATGGTGTTTTGTCAAGTAGTGATTTTTGTGTAAATAATTCTAGTGATAATGTTGATGTTAGTGAATATGATAAAGTAAACTGTGAATTAAACGGTTATGAATGGGTTAATTCTTCTTCTACATCAGAACAATTTTTTACTGTTGTTGATTCTATTAATACTGATTTAGAAGTATATATAACTGTAACTAGTAGTGAACCATATAAACAAGTATTGTCAGGGACTTTTAAATTACATAAAATAGATGTAAGTAATAATGATTATGTATTTAATTATCAAGTAAATAAATATAATTCTAATTTAATAATTACTAATAATAGTAGTAATGACACTTGTTTTAAAATATCCTGGGATAGTAATAATTTAAGACTTTATAGTAATTATTATGAATCTTTTAAAAGTGATGAAGGTGGTTATATTAATGAGGTAGTTGTTAAAGTTAATGCTATGGATAATTTAAATAATGATTTTTTTATTGTTAATAAAGACAAGAGTTATAGTATTGATGATTTTATTGTTGATAATGTTGATTGTAATTGAAATTAATTAATTTGTGTGATAATATTAAAATAATGAAAGTAGGTTAGTAGTATGAAAACATTAAAAATTGTAAAGCGAATTATAATTTCTATAATTGCTATTTTGTATTTTTCTTTTGCTTTATGTATGACATTATTATTATTGAATTATAATAAATATAATGTTACTCAGTTTGGGGATAAGTCTTTAATTATTATAAATGAAGATGTAAGTAGAGAAGAGTATACTAAAGGTGATTTAGTTATTGTAGAATCAGTTAAATTAGATAATATTAGTTTAGGTGATACATTATTTTGTTATAAAATAGATAGTAATGGGACTCCTATATTAGAAATTGGAAATGTTGGAGATATATATTTAGATGAAGAATCAATCGCTTTTGAAAATGGTGAAGGATATTCAAAAGAATTTATTGCTGGTAAACCAGTTAAAATATATAATAAAGTTGGATCATTTTTATCAATTGTTGAATCTCAATGGGGTTTCTTATTTATAGTTTTGGTTCCTTGCTTTTTAATATTTATATATGAAATTTATGCTTTAGTTGTTGAAATCAAATATGGTAATGATGAAGATTATGATGAAGATTTAATTTAATAATATTTTGTGAGTCTTTAGTGTATATAAGTTTTATTTATATACATTTTTTATTTTATCAATATTGTTGTTTTAAAAAAGTAATTTTTTATTTATGTGTATCAGCAGAAATAATAAATTAAAAATGTATTAATTAATTTTAGAGCTTATAACATGATTGTATTTAAAATGAAGTGATTATAAATTTTTGCATTTATATGGGGTCAACTGTTTTAAATTTTTTTTAATCATAGTATATATTTATTTAAAATATTTTTTGTTTTTAACAATTTATAATAACTACTTTCTAATACATTATTTCTTTTCATATTGAATAGTTTGAATAATATTTACTTCATATTGTAATTGTTTTTAATTTTAAGCTTTTTTCTTGTTTAATAATTGTAACATTTTCTTTATTTTTAAAAAAATGTAGGTAATTTTTAAAACCTACATTTTTTATTAATAGTTATATAATTTGTTCAAATGATATAGATGCTTGTATTTGTAAGTTTGTATCATTTTGTGCTGCTTCAATACCTACTTTTGTATCTGCTTCATCATTCATTTGTTCCGTTTCTCCTTCAAACCATTCAAAATATACTCTTATTGTAAATGGGTTAAAAGTATATGCTGTATTTTCATTGTCAAAATATAAAGCATTAGTTATTTTATTTTCTGTAATATTAATAGTTGAAATTTCTGGATTTTCTTCATTGTTATCATTTATTATTGCATATTTTGTAATAAGTAAATCTGGGAAATTTTCATTTAAAACTTTTAAATCAATTGTATATAAGAATGAAATACCTACATTTGTGGGATCTATATTAATATCAAAATATCCCTTTGATGTTGGAGCAATTGTATTTTCTTTAATATTTTCATTGTTTTCTAAAATAGGAGTAATATTAATAGTAGATGTAGTATTATTTGTTATATCATTATCATTTATTAATATTTGCCATTTTGCTAAACTTAGTTCAACATTTCCAGTTGTATCTGCTACATATCTAGAATAAGTATTGCTCATTAAGCCTAGTGTTACACTTATAGATAGTAATAATAATAAAATTTTCATCTTCTTTTTCATTATATTATCCCTCTTTTCTATATTTATTATAAAATCTTTACATATTATAGTCAATTAAATGTGTAAAGATAAACAATTAAAGTGTAAAATGTGTAAAGGAAATATTTTTGCTATTTTTACACACTTTAATGCTTACTTTTATGAAATTCATGGTATAATTTTATTGGAAAGTAGTGATTATATGGTTTTGTACTTAATAAGTAATAATTTAGTTTTAGATAACATTAAATATGAAAGCTTTGAAAATGTTGAAGAGAAAAGAGTGTCTAGGCCATTGTCAATTGAAGGGGAAAAGGCAGCAGTTAAATTAATAAAAAAAATTGATGCTGATGTTATATATTCTTCAAATTATTCTTCAGCATTGGCAACAGCTAAATATTTTTCTAGTTATAAAAATTTGACTATTAATATTAATTCTTTTTTAAATGATTCTAAGATAGGAAAACTAGAAAATAGAAATATAAAAATGCTTAGGTTTATGCAAGAAAGAAATTATGATTTTAAATTTAAAGATGGAGAATCTATTAATGAAACACAAAATAGAATGGAATTAGTTATAAATAAAATTATTAAAAACAATTATAATAAAAACATTGTTGTATTTACTCATAAAAGAGCAATATTATGTTATTTGACAAAATATTTAAACAGTGGATATAATTTGGATGATAGATTAATTCTTACATTTAACGACAATGTTATAATTGATGATTTGGAAAATGATGTTGATATTATAAAGTTGGATATAATAAAGGGAAAAATTAAAAATGTAGTGATGTTGTAAGAATTTTATTTGTATTTTTTATTAAAATTTTATAAAAAGTATAAAAATAAGGTATAAAAAACAAAATGTGGTTGATTTTTCTGATTCTTTATAATATAATGTTAGTGCATTGGGAATTTGCGCCCATAGCTCAACTGGATAGAGCGCTAGACTACGGATCTAGAGGTTGGGGGTTCGAATCCCTTTGGGCGTACCATTTAATTGTTTTCGAGAAGTAGCACAATTTGGTAGTGCACATGGTTTGGGACCATGGGGTTGCAGGTTCAAATCCTGTCTTCTCGACCATTTTAATTATTAACTAAGCATTGTTATTGATGCTTAGTTTTTTAATGTTTTTAATCTTTCAAAATTCGACATAAATATTGACTTTTCATTTTTGTAATTATATAATACATTTGTATTATAAAAAATATCATAGTGTAGGGTGTGATTATTTTAGTGCATATATAATATGAAATATTAAATAAGTTGCTTGTGATAACTCTTTTAATAATACACTTATTTGTTTTATATTGTACCTGCATCTGGTGCTTTTTATAATTCATATTTTTTGCAATTATATATTATATTATTTTATTTTATTTGCAGTTTTACTTAATGGCGCCAATAAATAAAGCAAATATGATTTTTTATTTTATATAATTGTTATTACCAAATTTTATTTATTAAAATTTGATTTTATGAAAAGCCGTAGTAAAAAGGAGTGTGTAGTGAGAATGAAAAGAAACAAAAAACATGAACGGCGTGTAAAGAAGTTAATTGTTGGATGTACACTATGTGCAATAATTTTATCAGCATCAACATATGCATGGTTCATAGGTATGAAAACAGTTAACG
>CASFPB010000033.1 GCA_949296605.1 uncultured bacterium | reverse complement strand
TTATTTTAGTTTGCTTTTTTTTATACAATTTTTCTATTAAAACATTAAAAAAGTAAAAACTAAGCAAAAGAATATCTTCTGGCCGATATTTTTGCTTAGTTTTTTTCTTGTTTTACAAGCTTATTTTAAAAACTGTCCTTAATTAAGTATTATGTATGGATTACTAATTGTGCCATCTCCTGCTATTTTATATACCGAAGATGATAGATACAAGACTGGGCGAAGGGAGTTGCTGTAAAACGCGTTATCGTAGTTCAAGATGTTGTTATTATACAGGCTAAACACAAATCTGGGCCACGACGAATACGGTGTTATTGTCCATTCATATCCTGCTTTATATAACCAACTTTGTCCTGCACATGATGACGAACCATATGAATTTAAATTTGTTGTTCTTGCACAACTACTTGCTAAAACACTATATCCATAATCACTTGGATACATTAATCCTATATTTCCTGTTGTTTCTGTTGGTCTTCCACTATATACTGTTCCTGTTGTTCTTTCATAATTATAAAAATTTTCTGCTGTTGCACTTGTGCTACTATATCCCCTTAAATACCATGTTACTTCTTGAATCATACTTCTATATGTATCATTTATTCCTATTTCACTGTAATCACAATTTCCTGGAACAGTTGTTGAATATCCATAACAATACATTGAAACACTACTTTTGTTACTTTCCCAATCATAATATGCTCCATTTAACAAACTTTTTAAACTTGATGCACTCCAATCATTTGTATTTGATTTATCCCATACAAGTCCTCCAATTGATTCTTCTCTTATTATTTTTACTAAATTTTCTCCAGTTACACCATGAGAATCTTCATCAAATACTCCGATTATTCTCCATAACTCATTATTAAACCATATATAATTATTTGGATTCTTTCCTTCGTATCTATATCCATTTTCATTAACTACTTGACCTGTTCCTTGTGTTTGTCCTGATAGTGATATAATGTAATCATTTAAATTAACTTTTGTAATTGTTGTAAAATCTAATGAACAACTTGCCTTTTCGCTAGTCATATTAGTAAGTTTTAATTTCCAATTATCATAATCCCATTTTCCTGTTGCATTTTCACAAATAACTGCTACTTCATATAATCCTTTTGATGGAACTGTTGAAGTAGCTTCACCATCTAAATTAACAGCATATTTTATACCATCTATAACAAATGTTTTTTTAGTTTCATTATTTAATACAAATATTAAACCAATAACTAATAAAATACTAATACTCACCAATATAATTCTATTTTTCACAATTAACCTTCTTTCTCCAATAATTAATTACATCAACTAACTTTATTTTAAAATAAACATTATCATAATCATTAAATTCATAATTTTTACATTTAATTATATCTAAATTATCAACAATAACATAATTTACTTTGTATCCTTTATGATTATTTATAAAATCTAAAATTTTATTATCAATATCATTTGACTTTAATTTATTTTTAGATTTTATAAATACAAATATTTAGGATATATTTTTTAAAAAACATTAATCTATTTTTCATATTTTCCTCAATAATGCTAAGTAAAGTTTATAATCTATCTCGTAAGAATCGATATCTTTACTGTATTTTTGGGATTCTATCCAAGGATAGTTTATGAACATCTATGCTTATATTTATTAGCCTTAACTAAATAAAAATTTTAAACTATAAATGTGCTGGGCGAATGGAGTAGCCGTTATTCGCGTTGTTGTTATTCAAGTTGCCATTATTATTCAAGTTAAAGACATTGTTAGAATTCGACGAATTCGGTTTTTTCTTATTTAAACTACTCTATGTAATCTATTATATCACGATTTTTTTTATTATTGGCAAAATTATATGCATTTTTATAATTAATTAATGAAGAAAAATAAGCTGATGTAGAAATACAACCATGGTTGTATAAATATTTGGCTCTTTTTACACCATTTTTAATATTATTAACTGAATTTCTATCCATTGTTATAATCGTTTTTTTATTTTTAACTTTTATGTTATATCCTAAAAATGGCATTCCATGTTTTGCGCTAACTATGTATGTTTTATTTTCATTTATTTTTAATTTATAATATTTTAATATTTCTTCTATTTTCTTTAAACAATATTTTAAATATTCTTTATTTTGATGTATTAAAACATAATCATCCATATATATTATAAAATGTTTTATTTTCAAATTATGTTTTATAAAATAATGCAATTTATATAAGCAAAATATTGCTAAGAATTGACTTGTCATATTACCAATTTGTAATCCTTTACCAGGTTCATATTTTGGTAATACATTTTTATATTTATCTTCATATTTTTTAATTATTTTGTTTATATACTCTTTATCTGTGCTATCTATAATTTTAGTCATTAATATATATTCTTCAGTATCTAATTTTTCCTGCAATAATTTTTTTAATATTTCATGATCAATACTATAAAAATATTTGCTTATATCTATTTTTAAAAAATAAAATTCTTTATATTTCTTATGCTTTTCAATACCATATTTTAATTTTTTCATTGCTAAATTAAGTCCCATATTTTTCCTTGTAGCAACATTTTCATCAATTAAATACTTATTTAACTTTTTTATAAGTATTGTTTTTGTTATATAATGATTTATTAATTTATCTATCATATTCATACTCATTATTACCTTAGGTTTAGTAATTATAAAAACATTATATGTTCCACCATTATATAATTTATTTTCAAGTAAATATTTTGCATAGTATATATACTTCATTTTATTTTTTTCAAAATTATATATTCTATTTTTATTTTTTACATTTTTTCTTATTTCTTTATATGTATCACATAATAATTTAAAATCAACTATCATATTTTGATACCCATGAACTTATCATTTTATTTATTTCAATTAATTTAAATACTATTTTTTCTAATTGTTTTTCACTTATGTATTTTTTTATATATTTATTTTGGCCGAGATGACGATGCCATCCATCGGCCTTATACTACATTCCTATTATGTATGGATTGCTAATTGTGCCATCTCCTGTTATTTTATATACCGAAGATGACAGATACAAAACTGGGCGAATGGAGATGCCGCTATTCGCGCTGCTGGGGTAGCTCAAATAGCCAATACTATACAAGCCAAACACACAGTTGAGATTCGTCGAATCCGGTGTTATTGTCCATTCTTTTCCAGATTTGTATAACCAACTTTGGCTTGCACATGATGACGAACCATATGAACCTAAATTTGTTGTTCTTGCACAACTACTTGCTAGAACACTATATCCATAATCACTTGGATACATTAATCCTATATATCCTGTTGTTTCTGTTGGTCTTCCACTATATACTGTTCCTGTTGTTCTTTCATAGTTATAAAAACTTTCTGCTGTTGCACTATTGCTACTATATCCCCTTAAATACCATGTTACATTTTGGATCATGCTTCTATATGTGTCATTTATTCCTATTTCACTGTAATCACAATTTCCTGGAACACTTGTTGAATATCCATAACAATATGTTGAAACACTACTTTTGTTACTTTCCCAATCATAATATGCACCATTTAACAAACTTTTTAAACTTGATGCACTCCAATCATTTGTATCTGATTTATCCCACACTAGTCCTCCAATCGAATCTTCTCTTATTATTTTTACTAAATTTTCTCCACTAACACCATGAGAATCTTCATCAAATACTCCTATTATTCTCCACAATTCATTATTAAACCATATATAATTATTTGGATTCTTTCCTTCGTATCTATATCCATTTTCATTTACTACTTGCCCTGTTCCTTGTGTTTGACCAGAAAGTGATATAATATAGTCATTTAAATATGTCTTTTCTTCTTTTTCAGTATAACTAACATTGCATTTAGTATTACCTACTCCTGAAAAATCAATATCTAGGCCCCAAGTTTTATAATTCCATTCAGCTGAACCTACTGAACAATCAGTTGTAACTGTATAGTTTGATGGTGTTGGATGATTAAAAGATATACCATTTGAATAAGCAGTCATTACAATATCATTTCTAACTTTTATTGTTCTACTAAGTATTATTTCTGCATTTAAGCTTTTTCCACCATTTTCATGTTGGTTTGTTTCTAAATTTATAAATGTTACTTTAAATGTCCAATTTTGAATAGTTGGATTAGTGCTACTACTAGATGATATTTCATAAAGTGATGCAACATTATATAAATCATTTGCTGTTGTAATATCAAAACCTTTAACTTGTGTTCCATCAGCATTAGTTGCTGTAACATAATTAAGACCACTTAAACTAGTAATTTCTTCTCCTAAAGGATTAGTAATAGTTAATACTATTTCTGGTGTTTTTTCTGGAGTTGTGTATACATAATTATTAGAGTTTATTCGAAAATAAACATAATAATTATATGTTGCAGTCTTATTAGTTGAATTAGCAACTAAACTGGCAGTTCCTGTTGCTTGATCTGATAAACCACTACCACCCTCAGTAACATTAAATTGTGTTGGATTTAAATCAATTTCTTTATCTACACTAAATTTTAAATTGTCTGTTGTATCTGCACTTATATTTACATTACCTGTTGCTCCCCCAGATATTTGAGCAATTACATAAGCAAAAGATACACCAATAAATAAAATTAAAAGTAAAGATAAAAGTAATATTTTTTTGTTTTTTAGATAAGTATTT
>CASFPB010000032.1 GCA_949296605.1 uncultured bacterium | reverse complement strand
ATTTTAAAAAAATTTTTAACATTATAAAATAAGTCTCACATTACGCATTTTTTTACAACAAAAAAATCTCTTTAAACCCTTATAAACAAAGGGGTTGAGAGATTTTGTCTTTATAAAACTGTCAAAGTCGGGATTATAACAAATTGGAATAAATGTGTCAACCATATTTTGTAATAAAAATAAATAAAAAACACTTGAAATTATTAATTTTTCATATTATAATTAAGAAGTCTTATTCAATTAAGACAGTGCCTTGTTGCCCAAGTGGCGGAATAGGTAGACGCACAGGACTTAAAATCCTGCGGGTATAACAACCCGTGCCGGTTCAAGTCCGGCCTTGGGCACCAAATAAAAATTTAACTAGACAATTGTCTAGTTTTTATTTTAAATATTTTTAGCATTTTCATACTCTTGCATTTTTTCATTTATCCAAATTGGCAACATGTTTTTTAGTGGCAAAAAGCCTTTTCTAGATTCAATTATATGTTTTCCATCTTCTTCTGTTTTATAGTAAATGTCTTTAATTGATAGTCGCATTTGTTTTTTTTCAAAATCAATGTCTACTATTTGACAGTAAATTATTTCATCTAAATGGACATAATCATTAATATCCTTTACAAAGTCATTGGAAACTTCAGAAATATGACATAATCCTACATAATCTTTATCAATCTTTGCAAAAAAGCCATAGTTTGTTATTCCACTTACTTTACATTTTATTATATCCCCCAATTTATATTTTGACATTTATACACCTCTTACTTTTTTTAGTATATCAAATAATTGTTTACTTAACAACCTTTTACAT
Source organism: uncultured bacterium (assembly GCA_949296605.1). Taxonomy (GTDB): domain Bacteria; phylum Bacillota_I; class Bacilli_A; order RF39; family UBA660; genus Onthocola_B. The sequence goes on along the minus strand of CASFPB010000032.1, from coordinate 29,121 downwards.
TTATAATATTGTTTGGTGATATAATGGAAGATAAATTAAAAGATATGATTGATCAAATTAGGCCTTTTTTAATAATGGATGGTGGAGATATAGAATTTGTTAAATACGAGGATAATTTTTTATATATAAAATTAAGTGGTGCTTGCAAAAATTGCATTTATCAAGATAATACTATCAATGACGGTATATTTGAATTCTTTAAAACAGAAGTTCCAGAATTACAAGGAGTAATAAATATTAATTTATAAGCCAATCTATTTTTTCTAATTTAGCATATTTAGTTATTTCTAAGTATGCTTTTTTTAAAAATTCTTCAAAACTTTTATTTTTACTTATTATATTTACTAAATCTTCTTCATTTCTTTCTTTGTTCATAACTTCTTCATATATATCAAAATAATATGATGGATATAATAATCTGGCCAAAAGCATATTGTATTCATAAATTGTTAACTTTTTTATTTTTAAAAAACTTTTAAGTTCTTCTAATGATTCGTATGAATTTTCATCGTTTGAAAAAAACATAGCTTTTAAATACTCAGCAACATCTCGAATCTCTAAGTCAAAAATAAATGATAATGGATTTAAGTAATTTAATTTATAATTTGGATAAAATATGCGCCGATGTGATAAAGTTATTGTGCCTTGCTGAACATATTTTAGTTTTATATTATGAACACAACTTATTGCATTTTCTGCTAAACCTATATAATAGCTAAAACTACTTTTTATTACTTCCTTATCTAACCCTAACTCTCTTATTTGATATTCAAAATAATCAACTTTTTGCATCCATAAATTATCCCAATTATTTCTATATAATTTAGAATTATAATTATTTAATGTTAATTTATTATTCATATCTATAATGTCAAATATATCATAAGTTTCTGAGTAATTACTCACTGACATTAATATATAATTGTATTCATTGATTTTAGTTAATATACTATTGTCTTTATTTATTAGTATGCCGTGAACATCTATTCCTTTTTTTTGCATATCGCTTACACATGCAAGTAAGTCCTCCAATTCATCTAAATTTCTATTAAAAAAAACAAAAAAGAAGTCGCGGTTTTGATATTTAAAATGATATTTACCATCCTTTTCTTCAAGTGAATCAATCTCGATATTATAATAAAAACTTATTGTATCTTTCATACTAAATTATATAAAAAAAATAGGTTTTAATACCCATTTTCTTATTTATTATTAAATTTTGCTACTAGCGCATCAAACATATTTTCACATGCTTTTAAAAATGCTTCTTTATCTGCTGTAAAATCTTTTGGAACATTTTGTTCTGTTGTTTGTGTATCTATTGTTGGTGCTTCTTGCGTAATATTTTCATTTATTGCATTTTCTATTGTTGTTTGTAATGGTGCTTCATTATTCATCGGTGTTACTGGGTTTGTATCAACTGGAGCAATAGATTGTGCATCCATTGGAGCTGATGGCATAACAGGGCTTACAGGTTCAACATTTGGTGCTATTTGTTGTTGTGGTGTTCCAATATTTTGATTCATATTTAAGTTTATTGGTTGTTCTATGTTATTTGGCATATTGTTAATTTCATTTGTTTCGATTGGATTAGGATTTGCTTGTGGATTTATAGGAGTTTGTCCTAAATTAATACCATTAGCAGTAGGTTCAGCTACATTATTTAAGTCAATTGCTGAATTTGTTGGAATTGCAGATACTTGATTAGAGTTGACTGCTTCACTTTGTGGTTTATAATTATTTTTTAAAGCTTCAAAAGATGCAACGGGTAATGTTAATTGTGAAAAAAACATATCATTTGCACTTATTTCTGGTTGTATAGTAATATAATCTACTTGATTTCCAGATATTATGAATCTTAAACTTTCTTTAACCGCATTCCATTCATTTTGATCTTCAATTTTAGTTAAAACATTATTAACTAATTTTGATACTAATATTATAGGTAGACCCATCGTTCCGTTCATTTCATTATCTAAAACAACATATGATGCATTATTACTATTAAATGCTGTAATTAATGGCTTTTCTAATGTTGATCCAGATGTCAAATTTAATTTTATTTTTTCCACTATATTCATTCCCTTCTTATTTTCTTTTATATTATAACAAAGCCTTTATTTTTTTTCAATATCTATTGCTTTTAAAATAAAATGTCTGCATTCAAAAGCACAGTTATTTTTTATATAGTCATCAACTTTGTCAATATCATTTATTGGTTTAAAATTCTCATTATTTTTATCATTAAAGCCTTTTAGCCTTAATTTACCATATGCATAATCTCCTAAAATATAATCAAAATTTTCAAAATAATCTGTTAATTTTTCAGTTAAATCTTCGACATCAAGTGCATCCCGGTAATTTTTTATAACTTCATATTTCCTTGAATTTATTTCTATTATTTTCATTTTCCCTCTATACGATTATAAATGCAAAAATACCTACTAACATTATTATTGTGCATATAATACTCATTATTAACAAAATATCAACATAACCATTGCCTGATGTAACTTTATTTTTTTCTCTTTCTATTGCTTCAATAGCTTTTTCTAATAAATATTCTTTATTAATTGCATTTTCTCTTATTTTAAAATAATCATATACTTGGTGATTGAGTTTATCAATTTGACTGTAATCCATATTTTCTATATCACTCATACTATAATTAAGTATTTCATATGCTTTAGCATTCAATAAATTCTTTTCTCTTGGTTTTATTACTTTTATATTAGATTTCATTTCTTTTTTAAAATAATTATCTATTTCTAAAACATCTTTTGCCATCAAAAAATTGTAAGATACTTGTAATGGATTAGGGCAATATGGGGTATATAATAAATTATAAAATTCGTTGGTTTCTTCAACTGTTATTTTATAATTTAATTTTTTGGCTATAAACATATCAATTATATCTTTTTGTATTTCTATAAAATATTTATTTTTAAACTTAACTATTTTTTTCTCATTTTCTTTTTCTAAATCGTAATATAATTGAATTTTTGTCAAAAATCCGTTAATTTTTTCTTTTGAATACCCATATTTATTTAAATTTGATATTAATAACTCTTCATCATTAACTACCATTGGATTTATTATATCTAGTTCACTATAAATATTTATTAACAAACGAATAACTACTACTAAAAATGAGTTATATACTATTCCCTGTGGTTGATCAGCACTATTTAAATAATTACTTATTGCTTTAGAAAATGCTTCATTAATAAATACTTGATTCATATTCACACTTATAATCAATTTTTTAGAAATATTTTCTATTAAATTGGTCCCTTTCTCTTTTTATTTTATTACTAGTTATTCTACATTTAAGTATATCACAAATATTATTCTATTGGAATAGATAACATATTACTTTTTTCAATTATTGCACCGCCATAATAATCTGGAACTCTTCCATTAATTACTTTTGATGCTATTAATACATCATACTCTGTTTCTATTATATTGTTAGTAACAGGCGTTATCAATTCTTCACTTATTTTAATAGTTACATACAATTCTACTAGTGCATTGTTTATACCGTAATCTACAATTTGACTTTTTATATTAGTTAGTATACTTCCAATAAAATTTATTTTCAAATATATTTTAGGTCCTAAATTTGCAAATAAAGGACTGTTTGATGATATAAATAATGGCAACTTTAGTATCAGCCCATAATCACTAAATTCAATATCATTATCTTGATAATTATTATATTCTCCATTTTCTAAATCATTAATTAATGTGTTTATTTCATTAGTTACTACATCTAATGCCTTATATGCTTGATTTAAGTTATAATCTACATATAATATTTCATTATCATCATTTTTATTAATTATTAATATATTATCTATTAAACTATCGTTAAGTATGTCATAACCTATATTGTTGCTTAAAAAAGATTCAGTAAATTTTGTTATTTTAGTTTCCGCAACTTCAATTATTTTAGGTGCAACTTTTTTAGAATATGATTTAATTAAAAATAATGTCAAAAAAAATATCAAAGTTAAAACTAAAAGTAAAATCTTCGATATTTTATATTTTTTTCTTATTCTTAATCTTTTCATACTAAATTTTATGTTTTAAAAATTTAGAAATGATTTTAAAAATAATATTAAGCCAATTATAAAACATATAATTACTAATGCTATTAATATTTTTATCCCAATATTTAATTTATCGTTATCAACAAATTCATCATCACTATCTTCAAAATCTTTTTTCTTAAATAAATTAGTAGTGTAAAATGAATCATCGATTGTTTCTTTATTTTCTTCTACTTGCTTTTTAGCTTTAGCTAAATTTTCATTACTTTCTGCAATCATTTCTGTCATGCTATCATATACTTCTGTTCCTTCTTCACCTTTAAGATCATTTAAAATATCTAATGGATCATCTTCAGTTTTATTTTTTTTTGCTTCATTAATTGTTATTGTATTAATTAATTCCATTAAATCATCTTCAGCTTTTGTAGAAACTTCTTCCTTTTTTTCTTCTATGTTTAAATTATTTAAAATGTCAAATTGTGTATTTCTTAATTTTTTAGCTCTAGCTTCTTCGTAAGTTTCTTCTTTTTCATCTTTTGCTTTTTCTAATATTACATTTAAATCATATTCTTTTGTAGGAGTATCATCAATTAATTTTGTTTCTTCACTTTTTGGCTCAATACGAATACTTCTTCTTTTAGGAGCTTCATTATATTTAGTATCTAATATTTTTTTTATTTTTTCTATATCTATTTCTGGTTCTTGATTACCTATGATTGTTGCATTACTTTTTATACTATAATTTTCAAGACTAGTATTATTAATTTCTTTATAAAGATCCATATTTCTAGTAACTCTTGACATATTCTTATTATCACTATATTTAATCAATCTAGAATCCATATTGCTACCTCCTTTAAATCATATCATATTTTACTTTTTTTTTAAATAATTATGATTGATTTTTAAAAAACTATTTAATATAATTAACATGATAGGAGGTTAATATGAAAAAATTAGTAGTAAATGAAAATTGTATTGGATGTGGATTATGTATTTCAGTTGATGAAGAACATTTTGAATTTGATGGTGATTTATCTTCTGCAAAAAGCAATGAAAATCTTGATTCAGAAGCATTAAAAAATGCTATAAATTCTTGTCCAGTTGGTGCTATATCAATAGTTGAAGAAGATAATAATGAAACTAATGAATAATTAAAAAAAGTCAATCACTGACTTTTTTTATTTTTTAGCTAAAGCATAAAGTTTTTTAATTTCTTTAATAGTTAACTTGCGATATTCTCCAGATTTTAAATCTTTAACATCTAGAAAACCATAACCAATTCTACTAAGTTTTAAAACATCAACCCCTAATTCTTTAAATAGTTTTTTTATTATATGATTTCTTCCTTCTATAATTGTTATTTCAACTATCATAGTATTTTTTTCTTTATCTAGTTTTTTAATTTTTATTTTTTTTACTTCAACTACTATATTTTCAACTTTAATTCCTTTTTTTATTTTAACTATATCTTCTTTACTTAAAATTTTATTTATTTTGGCAATGTATGTTTTTTCAATTTCATAGCTTGGATGCATTAAAACATTAGCAAAATCACCATCATTGGTTAGTAATATTAAACCTGTAGTGTCATAATCAAGTCTTCCAATTGGATAAATTCTTGCTTCTGTATTTATTAGGTCAGTTACGGTTATTCTGCCATTTTCATCAGTAACACTACTTATTACTTCTCTTGGCTTATTTAAAATATAATATTCATGTTTGATATCTTTATTTATTATAACTCCATCTATACTTATAATATCATTAGTATCAACTTTGACCCCTAACTCTGTAATAATCTTTCCATTAACCATAACTTTTTTCTTTTTTATAAGTTCCTCGGCTTTTCTTCTTGATGTGTATCCATAATTTGCTATTACTTTTTGTAATCGTTCCATTTGCATCACCAATTAAAGTATAACATACTATTTAAAAAAATAACATTGTTATTAAAAATGCTACTGTTATACCAACTAAATCAGCAAATAAACCTACTCCTAATGAATATCTTATTTTTTTTATTCCAATTGAACTAAAATATAGTGCCAAAACATATATTGTTGTATCTGTGCATCCTTGTAAAACACTTGCTAATCTTCCTATGTATGAATCAGGGCCATAATTAATAAATATGTCATTCATTATAGCAAGTGATGCTGTTCCTGAAATAGGTCTTAATATAGCCATTGGCATAATTTCTATAGGAATATTTATAAATTTTAATAAAGGATTCAAAAAGCCTAACACATCATAAACAAAATTACTATCTAAAAAAATATTTATAGCAAACACCATCGCTATTATTGATGGAAATATATTAAAAGATATTATTAACCCTTCTTTTGCGCCCTCTAAAAACGATTCATATATATTTATCTTTTTTTTAAATCCATAAAATACTACAAAAACTATAAAAACAGGAATTACTATTTTAGAAAATAAATTCATAGTTTTTTTCTCCTTTTACGTATGTAGTAATCTAGTAATAAGCCACCTAAACTAGAACAAAATGTTGCAATTACCCCTGGCAATATTATTTCAGATGGATTTATAGACCCATGTGCAATTCTTAATGCTAAAACTGTTGTTGGAACTATTGTTACTCCAGCAGTATTTAAAACTAAAAAAGTAATCATTGCTTCACTAGCAACATCTTTATCCTTATTTATTTTTTGTAATTCACTCATCGCTTTTAAGCCAAATGGAGTTGCTGCACTACCTAACCCCATCATATTTGCAGCAATATTGGATGCAATAAATCCTAAAGCCTTATTATTTTTAGGTAGACTTGGAAATAATTTTGATAATAATGGTTCTACTAATTTAGCAAACTTTTGTAATAATCCAGAATCTTCAGCAATTTTCATTATTCCAGTCCATAATACTATGATTGGCAATATAGATAACATTAAATCTAAACCTTTTTGGCCATTGGTTAATATACTATCATTAATTATGTCTAATCTTCCTGTAAAAAAAGAAAATATTATTCCTATTAATATTAAAAAAAACCAAATATAGCTTACCATTTTAGCCACCTTAATAATTTATCCCACCATGATAAATTTTCTTTTTTACTTTCTTTTAATACATATATATTAACCTCTTCAATTAATGAATCTTTTATATAAATTTCTGCTACCCCAACTTTATCATTATCTAAATAATTTTTGTTGTTATATAATTTATATTTTATTTCAATATTCTTCTTTTCATCTTTTGTTACTGGTATATAAACGTCTTTTAGTATGTATAGTTCATCATTTTTATAAACTGTATCTTCTTTTATTTCAAACTTATTTTTGTCTAATACTTTTACTGCTTCGTAGTTTCTAAATATTTCTTCATATAGTTTTTTGTGATCTAAAAAATCATTTGGATCATTAAGTGTTACTGTTACTAAATCAATATTATTACTACTTGCTGTTGTTACTAATGTTCTTCTTGCTTTTTCTGTAAAACCTGTTTTTCCTCCAGTTATATATTCATAATTATGTAAAAGCTTATTTTTATTTGTCCATGAATAAGTTTTATAATTTGTTTTTACTGTGTATTTTTTTGTTCCAAAAATTTCTCTAAATGTTTTATTTTCCATAGCATATTTTGTTAAAAGAGCCATATCATAAGCTGTTGATAAATTACCTGTATCATTATCTTCTTCTAATCCATGCGCATTATAAAAATAACTATTTTTCATTCCAATTTTATTAGCCATTTCATTCATAAGTAATGCAAAATTTTCCATATTTCCAGCTACATTTTTTGCAATAACTACTGCTGCATCATTTCCACTTCTAAGCATTAAACCATACAATAAATCTTTTAAAGTTAATTTTTCTCCTACTTCAATATAAATTGCACTTCCATATGCTTTTAATACTTCTTCTCCTACTTCTATTTCTTCGTTTAAGTCTGCGGTTTCAATCGTAACTATGCACGTAATAATTTTTGTAATGCTTGCTATCAATCTTTGATCATTAATATTGTTTTCATGAAGAATTCTGCCACTATTTAAATCCATTACTATACTACTACTTGCACTTAATGCTACAACTTTTAAAGGAAATATTGTTAATAATACAATAAAAATAAACTTTTTCATTTAATTACCTCTATAAAAAGATATGTTTTATGTGTTAAAATATGTTTGAGGGGATTTATATGGTTATTTCCAAGAACGTTTTTTATCTACATAAATTAAAAAGAGATATAGAAACTAATCAAGATTTTAAAAATGTTAATCCGTTACTTTATAAAGAATTTTGTAAAGCTATTAATTATTTTACTAAAAATCCTGACTTTGATTTTGAAGAATATGCTGATTATTTTTTTGATCCTATTGATTTTATCTATTTTGTTATTTTAATGACTAAGCTTCCTTATGAATATCTAGATAAAAATCCAACCTATATCAGCGAAATGTGTTCTGCTTTTAATTTATGTGATGTTTATCCTTTAAATATAACCCGTTATGCACTATTTTTTTTAACCGAACCATTTTATAGTTTAATTATTGAAGTTAATGAAAAAGGTTTAGCTTATAGCTTTTTAACTATTTTTGAAATAGTTATATCAAATTATCCTATTTTAGATTTAAATGAAGAAGAAAAAATAAGATTATTAAAAGTTCTTTATGCTTTATGTAATGATAATTTTATATGTTTATTTAATAATGTATCCACATTAGAAGGTATATATAACGTTTTACTAGAAGAAATGAGATCTATAAATTCTAGAAAAATATCTTTTTTACATAGTGACTTTTTATCTTTAAATTATTTATTAATTTGGTTTAGATGTAATGATGAAGAAATGAAAAAAGAGTTATTTGATACTTTAATTCAAAGTGAATTAAAATGTTGTAATAAATTAGAAATTATTAAGTATTGCTTATATACTATTGATGAATATAAAAATAAAAATTCTTTACAATTAATTAGAGGCAAGAATGATAAAAGTTAGTTATAATTACTCTAATTTGTTACGAATTAAAAATTATGTAAATAAAAAAAAAGACGAATGTTTAATTGATGAATGTTATTTAATTATATTTAATTATATTATTGATTTATATCCAAATAAAAAATGGTTAATAGTTGAAGATTATTATTTACAAAATTTAGATAACAATAATATTTTATGGATTATTATTTATACTATTATTATTTATTCTTACGGAATTTATAATTTTCCTTTTTCATATATTGATGATTTATGCAAATGCTTTTTAAAAAATAAATTTGATTTTTATAATATATTTAATTATACTAATTTTTTCTTAAATCCTAAATTATATAATATTTTAGATAAAGGAAAAAATAGAAAAAATATTTCTTATTATAAATTAATGAATTTAATTGTTGATAACTTTGATATAACCGATAATAGTAAGGTTTATAAATTTATTAATGAATACATTGAAAATTATAAATATAATATATTTAATAAAAATTATAGTTTTTTTAATATTTATAAATGTTTATATAATTTAATAAATTTGTTTAATATTTCTTCAAATAATGTTATAAACAACTTACTTGATTTTGATAAGTTAGATATTGCTTTACAAGAAAAAATCAAAAATAGTTTTTATGAAATAGAAAGGAAAAATATAGATATTAAAGATAAAATAAGTCAATTTTTTACTTTAATACAATATTACTCTTATAAAATAAAAGAAAATGAATAATATTATTCACTTTCGTAATTGTAAATTCCATGAATTTTTTCTAAATCATCTTGTGATATTTCTGTAACTTGCCAATTTCCATTTTCATCTTTTGTTAAATTAAATTTAATGGTATATTCAACTGTATCATTATTTTTTTTCATTTGTTCTAATTTATAATCCATAAATTTTACACTATCATATTCTCCATTTTCATCGTTAAATTCATCTGGATTATCATTTAAATATTCAGTTGCTTCTTTTTGAACTTTATATAAATCATAAACTGTTATTTTAGTTTCAACTGTTGCTGTATCTCCATCATATGTTTCATCAACTATTTCATATTTTAAATCTGAATATTGTTTTTTTAATACATCTCTATATTTTTCTTTTTGTTCTTCAGTTAACTCTGTTTCTTTATCTACAACTTCATCCATATCAGTAATTACCGATGAACTTAAATTTCTATATTGATCTAAAAAGCTTTCTACTGCTCCTTTGGCGGTAGTTTTCATACAACTACATCCTACTATCATTAAACTTACCATTAAAATACCAATTACAGATAATAATTTTTTCATCAACATCATTCCTTCTTTTATATGATACCTATATTGCATTTATTTATACATTGTTATAACTAAGTTTTATCAAATTATATATATTTATTTCTTTTTCTGTAATTCCATTTTCTAATTTTTTATGCATTTCTTCTTTCATTTCTTTTGGATTCTTATTATCCTTTTTAAACCATTCATTATACAAATAATTTAATTTTGTATAATTTTTTCTTTTATATAGGCTGTTTACTTCTATTTCTATAAATCTTTTAATTTCTTCTTCAATTCTTAGCATGTTATTGACATTTATTTTATTTTTAATTTTGTAATTAAATTTTGTAATTGGTAAAGTAAATAAACTTTCTAATACGTTTACCTCATCTTCAATTTGTAAAAAACTTCTGCTTATTGATAAACCTTTATCATTAAATTCTAATGCTATTGCACCGTTTTTACTAACAAAAAGTGCACAATATTTTAAAATATTTTTTTTTAATTTAGTTTTATCCTTTATATTTTTTAACAATTCTTCGTTAATAATTACATTATAACTTATTAAATCTTTTAATGTATTAGTTGTAACTTGGTAAATTGGGATTCTTTTAATAAATTCGATAGTGTCTTTTTCACTCCAATCATAAAACATATAATTAGTATCTTGAAAATTTATTTTGATGTCGTAATAATAATTCATTTTTTATTATCCTCCCTATCCCTTTATATAGAAAAAATACTCCCAAAATTAGTAGCCATATAATTCCACTTCTAATTATAAAATAAACAAATTCTATAAATGTATACCCTATTGTAAATAAATTTAAATAAATTATTATTAAAAAGAAACTTATACTAATTGTTATAATTCCTAAAATTAAATATAATATTTTCATATTATTATATATATGATAGAATTATTTTGGTGATAACATTTGAAAAAGTTTTTTGTTTTATTTGTTTTAGGTATATTTTTAGTATCTGGTTGTGGTAAAGATGAAGGCCCCGAAAAAAATCCAATAGTTAGTATGGATATTGAAAACTATGGATCTATAAAAATAGAACTTTATCCTGAATATGCGCCGAATACCGTTGCCAATTTTGTCAGCTTAATATCGGATGGATTTTATGATGGATTAACTTTTCACCGTTTAGTTCCTGGTTTTGTTTTACAAGGTGGCGATCCAAATGGGGATGGAACTGGTGGACCTGGTTATACAATTAAGGGAGAATTTAAACAAAATGGCTATTCTAAAAATACTTTAAGTCACACTACTGGAGTTATTTCTATGGCAAGAAGTAATAGTTATGATTCTGCAGGAAGTCAATTTTTTATAGTATTAAGTGATAGTGCAGCCTACTCATTAGATAATCTTTATGCAGGTTTTGGTAAAGTTATTGAAGGAATGGATATTATAAAAGAAATCGAAGATAATGAAGACGTTTTGGATGATTTAACCGGTAGCCTTAAAGAAAATATTGTAATAACAAAAATGACAGTTGATACTTTTGGATATGAATATAAAGTTGAAAAAAATTAAATTGCTGAAATATCATTTATTTTAGTAATTTTTTTATTATTGATATTTTTCCTTATTTCCTTTATTATTTTTATACTTTCTTCTAATGCTTGCTTATATAGTTTATTAAATTCATTTAAGTTATTTTTTTTAACAAAATCTATTTCTTCTTCATTATATCTAAACGCTAAAAATTCATATTTTTGTTTATTATTTTTTAAAAATCTATCTATTAATTTATAAGTTTGTTTTTTTATTCCAAATCTATCTAGTCTATATATTTTAATAAATCTAGTTAAATTATTTATACCATTATTTAAAAATGTTCCAATATTTTTTATGCTATATGTCTCAAAAAATATTTTGTTTAATTCTTCCTTTACATCTTTATTTAACTTATATTTAGGAAATTTATAATTATATGGATTTAACAAAATATAATCTATTATACTTTCTAATGTTTCATGATTTAATTTTTTAAAATTATTTGATATTTTATTTATATATGGATGAACATAATGATCTAATATATGATGAGCAATATATCCATACATAAGTATTTCTAAATTTTTATTTTTAGTTTTTAATATTTCCTTTTGCCATATTTCTATTGTTTTATCAAATTTGTTATTTGCAATAATATTTATTATTTCTTTACGTTTTGTAAAATTTTTTAGCTCATGTAATTTTATAAAAAATAATAAATCGTGTCCTTGGCCTGCTAATAAAAATAAATTATAGTTTTCTAATTTTAATTTTTTATTTAAATCTTCAATAAATTTAAAATGTGTCATTGTTCCTGCCATATAAATCACAAATAAATTATAGTGCATTTTTTAAAAAATTACTATATAATTATATTGGTGATAATATGAAGATATTAACTTACATAATATTAGGTATTATTCAAGGTTTAACAGAACCTCTTCCAATTTCAAGTAGTGGGCATATATTTTTATTTAAAAATATTTTTGAAATTAATATTTTTAATACGTTAAACTTTGAAATAATTTCTAATTTTGGGTCTTTTATAGCTATTTTTATTATTTTTTGGAAAGATATAAAAGATTTAATAATTGCATTTTTTTCTTATATATTTAATAAAAATAAACGAAAAAACTTAGAAAAAAAATTTAAATATTGTATTTATGTAATTATTAGCACAATCCCAGTAGGAATAACAGGTTTTATATTTAAAGATAAACTAGAAAATATGTATTCTTTAAATGGATTAGCAATAGCATTTTTAATTACTGCCTTAGCTTTATTTATAGTTAGAAATATAAAAGGTAATAAAGATGATTTTGATATTACATTAAAAGATTCAATTATTATAGGTTTATTTCAAGCTGTTACTATAGTTCCAGGAATAAGTAGAAGTGGAACAGTCTTAGTTGCTTGCTTACTTTGTAATTTAAAACGGGATACAGCATTAAAATATACATTTATATTATATTTTCCTGTAAGCGTTGCAACAATGATTTTAGGAGTTAGTGATTTAACTAACTCAGTTGAGTTTTCAAATTTAATAATACCTTATATAGCTGGTATGATAGCAGCTTTAATCGTCACATACTTTTCTTATAAATTGTTAAGTAATTTAGTAAAAAAGGGAAAATTGTGGAAGTTTTCAATATATTGTGTAATTTTGAGTATATTTATTTTTATTTATTTTAGATAATAGTTTATTGGTGGTAGTAGTATGTTTAAAAGAAAAAAGAAATCTAGAGTTATATTATTGATTATTTTAATTTTTATTTTATTGATACTTGTTTTTTCTTTTCTTTTTGAAAAACGTGCAATTAAAATTAATGCTTTAGAAGAAAAATATCTAGAAATTAAAAAGCAAAAAGAATATGAAAAAAAATTAAAAGAAGAACGTGAAGCAATTTATAATGATTGTATTAATTCTCCATATAAAGATGAAGAAGTCGATGAAATGTTTACTAATTTGTTAAATCAACTAAATTCTAATGATATTGCTATTTATTTTGAAGATTTAAACAATAATTATTCTTTAACTTTAAATGTAGATAAATCTTATTATGGTGCAAGTTTAATAAAATTATTTGTGGCATCATATTTAATAGATAATGCCCGTGAAGGAAATATTGACTTAAATGATAAAGTTGTTTACACATATAATTATGCTATAGTTGATACTGTTGAATTAAAGAATTACAAAGTAAATGATGAAATTCCTTTATCAGATTTATTAAAATACAGTATTTCTGTTAGTGATAATGCTGCTCATTTTATGTTATTTGATTATATCGGTGCTAATAATTTGAAAGCTTATGCTAAAAATAAATTTGATGTAAACTTAACAATTAGTGATTCTAATAAATATAGTTACTTGACTGTAAGTGACACTAATACATTATTAAATTACATCTATGAATTAATAAATATAGATGATGAATATTCTGAGCTTTTAGTTAATGCTATGAATAATACATTTTGTAATGGACTTAATTTTGATGATATAACTTTTTTACATAAATACGGATATTATGAACAATTTTATCATGATATTGGTATATATAACAGCGAAGATCCATATCTTATTTCCATATTTACAACTTATGGTAAGGAAGATAGAAGTCATATATCTAAATTAGGGGATGTTAGTAAAAAAATATATGAAATATATGAATTTAACTTAAGTAAAAAACAAGATTATTGTGAAAATCTTGCATTAAATCATAAATAAAAGAGAGAATTAATCATCTCTCTTTTTAAAAGTGTGAGTTTTGAGTTTATATGTTAATTGTGTATAGTTTGTATATTTATTTTTTTATCTTAAAAGCATCCCTCCTTTAATACATTTTAATCATATCGTAGTTTTATGAAATATTTATGTTGAAATTATGAAATGTTTATATTTTTATTTTAAAATAGAAAGTTGATCCTTTTTTTAACACTGATTTTACACCATATTCAAAATTATGCAGTTCTAATATTTGTTTTACTATTGACAATCCAAGCCCAGTTGATACAACATTCCTTTGATGTTTTTTATCACTTTTATAATATTTATTCCATATATATGGAATTTCTTCACTTTTTATTCCTTTTCCTGTGTCTATTATTTCTACTAAATAATTTTTTTTATTTTTAGTTACTCTAATTGTTACTTTTTTATCATCACCAGTATAATTAATTGCATTGTTAACTAAATTATATATTACTTGATTTAATTTCTTTTTATCTGCTTTTATCATTATCGTTTCTGGCATATCAACATTAATTGTGTATTTTTCTGTTTCTTTAATTATTTGATATTTTTTTATAATAGCTTTTATTTCTTGAGCTAAATCAAATGTTTCTAATTTTAAAGTATCAGCGTTTGACTGCATTTTAGATAAATTTAATATATCATTTACTAGTAGTGTTAAGCGATCTGTTTCATCTACTATTATTTCTAGGTGTTCGTTCATTTTTTCTTGATCTTTATAAGAAATATCTCTTATCATTTCAGCATAGGCTTTTATCATTGTAAGTGGTGTTTTTAAATCATGTGATACATTAGCCATTAAATCTCTTCTAAGTTCATCTGTTTTAATCATTTCTGTTCTAGCTTGCAATAACGTTTCTGATAAATCATCTATTTCCTTAATACCTGATTCTTCAAACTTAACATCATAATCACCGTTACCTAATTTTTTGGCTTTTTTAGTTATTGATACAATTGGATCTGTTATTTTACTTGATAAAAAAACCGAAATAATAATTGCTATAAATATACCAATAATACTTACATACATTAATTGTCTTTTTATAATCAAAGTAAAATCAGATATATCTTCTAAGTTTGAATAAATAAACATATATGAACCATTATTTTTTAAACCATATAATAATGCAGATACATGTTTATCTTCATTTATAAATTGGTATGTTTCAAAATCTTTTCCTTCTTCTATAAAGCTTAAAATTATATTATTAACAGTTTTATTATTAGAATTTAATGCACAACCGTTCATGTTTATATTGTATGTTTCAAAAGTCTTATTTTCATCAGTCATTGCTATGCATACTTCATTTTGGTAAGCTACATCTGGCAATAATGTTGAAAGAGTCTCAGAATCTGCATTTTTTATAGCACTTACTATGCCATCCATATTAGAAATTTGTTCTTTTTCGTAATAAATATCAAAGATTAAAATTTGACAAAACCATAATAGTATTATAATTACTATATTAAATACTAATAAATATATTAATGTTTTTGCTTGTATACTTGTTTTACGTTTAATCTTCATATTCAAATTTGTATCCCATTCCTCTGATAGTAACTATCATATTTTTATATTTTCCTAAATGTTTACGTAACGTTTTTACGTGCGTATCAATAGTTCTATCATCGCCATAAAAATCATAACCCCAAATATTACTTAAAAGATTTTCTCTGGATAATGCAATATTTTTATTGTCTATAAAATATTTTAATAAATCATATTCTTTTGGAGTTAAATATATTTTTTTACCATCAACAAAAACATCATGTGCAATGTTATCTAGTTTAATACCTTTAATTTCATATATGTTTTCTGTTGTATCATTTCTTTTAGTAACAGCTTTAATTCTTGCAACTAGCTCTTTTGGACTAAACGGTTTTGTAACATAATCATCTATGCCTAAATCAAATCCTATTAGTTTATCGTATTCTTCTCCTCTAGCTGATAACATTATAAATGGAATATCTTTTATTTTTTTTATTTCTCTACAAGCACTGTAACCATCCATTTTGGGCATCATTATATCCATTATAATAATATCAAAATTTCCTTCTTTTACTTTTTCAATTGCTTCTAGTCCATTTTCTGCTTCTGTAACTTCCATTTTTTCTAATAATAAATATTCTTTTATAACATCTCTTATTAATTTTTCATCATCTACTACTAAAACGTTCATGTAACCACCTGCAAAAATTATAACTTAATATTGTGAAATTATTATGAAAAACTTTCACCATATTTCTTATATTATAACAAAAATATCACTTAAAAGTGATATTTGTGATATTTTATAAAATTTATTTAACGACATATGGGTCTGTCATTGTGCCGCTACCAGTAATTTCCACATCTGCTTTTAAAGAAATGACTGGACGAACACCATTGCTATTGGTTAATGTAAGTCCCCCTATTTTACCAGAATTTCCTATCCCAAACGATGATGTTATTAATCCAACAGAGCAACGAGCAGTCATAGTCCAATAATAATTTCCAGTGTTTAAATAAAAACTATCATTTTCAACATTATATACTCCACCCGCAAGTGCTATTTCATCCGCAGTTATTAGGCCTACTGGATATGTTAAATCTCCATTAGTATTTATATTTTTTAAATTTTCTCCAACACTAAATCTATCATTTTCTTGGGCACATGTTAGTAGTGGACTTTTATTCGTAGTCAATCTATTTACTCCCATATAATCCGTAGCATAGCTTCCATATCCAGTATAACTACCACTACCTTGATAATCACTATCAAGTTCTCTATCATTACAATATATAGCATCAGAGATATATAAACTATAACCTTTATCTTCAATATTTTCTTTATACCAATTATCTACTAATGTTTTTATAACAGAATCGTTAGTGTTAGTGTGAGCCTCCGTATAACTATTTGCATTTTCTTTACCATACATGTATCCAACAAAGGCATTATCCCTATGATTATCATTAAAACTAGATGTTCCTATTTGTCGATCTGTGTTACTTTCTCCATTTGCATGTGCACTTGTTCCATCATATATTATTCTAACCGTTCCATCTCCATTAATTCTAATTATTCTCCAAAAATAACCTGCAAATAACACATAATTATTTTCTACATCTCCTCTAAAATAATAACTGGTTCCTAGATCATCATTTGCTTTATATATTCCATATTCACCATCATTAGTAATCTGTGATGTATTTGGTGTTATATTACTAATTGACCAAGTAGCTATTTCTTCATAAAAAGGTCTGCTTTTTTCTACATATACATCAAAATAAACATAACATTTATCACTTGTATTTGACTCCATTATTACTCTTTTTGTTTCATCATTCCATGTCAATGTTCCACCATTTTCACAACCAGATAGTCTTTCATTAAATATATATCCTTCTTGCGGCCATGATATATTATTTGACATTTGATATTCTCCACTGCCCGCTACTGTTTCATACATCATTGATATTGTATTCGTGTTAATTATTTTTTTATTATCTTCATTTAATATTATTTTATTATCATTATAAGAGAATAATGTATAAATATAAAATGTTAAGACAAAACTAAATATTGATAAAATGAATATATATTTCTTCACTACTTAATACCGCTCCTTGCGTATCGTAATTTCTTACGAGTTACAATAAAATTATAGTAGTAAAATGTTACGATGTCAATAGGTGAATACCAATGAAGATCAATGCTAAAAATTACAAAACAAACGAAATATTAAAATTTATTAGACAAGCTTTAGATTTATCACAAGATGAGCTTGCGAAAGCGATAAAAGTTAGTAAATCTTCAATCGAAAAGTATGAATATGGGACAGTTAATTATACTTTTGAAACTTTACAAAAAATTGCACAAAAATTTGATTTAGATATAGTAATACAGAGCAAAAAAAAATAAAAAACTTATGTTAAAGTTTCCTATTCTTCTTCTAATTTACTTACAATTTTTTTTAATGCACTTGCAGTTGCATCTTTTAGTTCTTTTGTGGTTTTTTCTAAAACTGGTGTTCCTTTTTCTAAAGCCAATTTATATAATTCTTCTGCCTTCTTTTGAATTTTTTTAGCTTTTTGTTTTGCTATTTTTAATACTTTTTCTTTATCTAAATCTTTAAGTTGTTCTTGTAATTCTTCAACCTTTGATATTATCATTTCTTTAACATCTTCAGCTTTTAATGTCTTTGCTTGCTCAATAATTTCACTAATTTTATTTTTAATATCCTCTCTTGTTTCTTTTCCAGATTTTGGTGCAAATAATATTCCTAATCCAGCACCAATTGCTGCACCTGCTAAAAATTTTCCTAAGCCTTTAGTTTTCTTCATTTTTTTCCTTCTTTCCTTTTTTAAAAAATAATAATTTACTAAATACATTTCCAGCCATCTCAATAATCTTGTCAGTAAATCCTGCAATTTTATCAGTTGTAAAATCTATTATATTAAATACTGAATTTAATGATTCAACTTTTTCATTAACATTATCAACTACTTTTTCAACTTTATTCATTGTTATTATAGTCTTTATTCCTAAAATTATTCCTATTGTTAATAATATTATTAATAATATATAAATTACTAATGGTAAAAAAGTTAACCAAAATTCCATTATTATTCACCATCCTCTCTGTTATCATACATTGAATCTATTAAATCAAATAAATCATTTTCAAGTGTATCGTCATCTTCAAATTGAATATTTTCCTTTTTAGGACTTGGCTCTATTATTTCTTCTAAATCTTCGTCTATTTTATCATATTCATCAATACTTTGGTCTTTTCTATGTTGTGAATCTAAATTTATTTTTACATCAGCTGTATCCTCTAAAAGTTCATCAATTGTTTTTTCTTTTTGCTTTTTCTCTTCTGGATTTTCTTGCAATTTAACTGTTACTGTTTCTTCATAAAAAGTTTCTTTTGGTTCTGCTTCTAAAGATTCAATTTCTCCAAAAGCTTTTTTTCTAACACTGCTAAAATCTAAAGTATTGCTATTATTAACCTCAGTTTTGTCTTTTATATCTTCTATTTTATAATCTTCATTTAATATTCCATATACTGGAGATATAATTGGTGATGGTTTAAATTTCTTTTTTTCAACTACTTCTCTAGTCTCAATTCTTTCATACCTACCCAAATCAAATTTTCTTTCTGTTTTTTTCTTTTTTTCATATTCCAATACATTTGTCGGACTTTTTTGTCTTTGTTGCCTACTCATTGATGTTGAAAATTCTTCTTCATCAAATTCAGGAAATGGAAATGTATTTTCAGATTTAAATAATTCTCTTTCATTAACTGTATTATACTTTTCTTCTTTTTTAGGTTGAAATGTTGTTTTTGGTTGCTCTCTTACTGGAGGTGTGTTATCTTCAAATTCATTCCTTTTTTGTGGTTCTACTTTTTCTACAATAGGTTTATCTTGTGATTTAATACCTTTTTTATCGTCTTTCTTTTTTTCAATTTCTTCTACTTCTTCATCTTCAAATAATATATCTTTAATTTTATTTAGTAATCCCATTATTATTCACCTTCCTAGTTAATTAAGTCTGTATCTGGAATTTCATCTTCAACAGGTTGATAACTTCCATCATCTATTTGTATATAATCATTATCTCTGCCTGCGGTATTAAAGATATCAAGTTCTTCTTCTGCAAAATCCAGAACATTGTCTTCTAATAAATTGGCAATGACACTATCATTATACTCAACACTTTTTAAAATGCTTATAGCAGATAGCATTACTTTATTTATATCTTCTTTATCTACTATCATTTCTATTTTAGCATAATTATACATAATTTCAACTAAATATTTGTTATTTTCATATAAATTTATTTCGACATATCCTCTTTTATTGTCACTTTTTATTGATTTAGAGTATTCACTTTTTTCATTTATTTTATAAGTGTAATCGGCTTTATTTATATAACTTACGGCATCTACATATAAATAGTAAATATTTTTACCATCATCTAATATTTCATTAAATAATATGCTATTTGTTACTTGCATGCCCCTAGGTAAATAATACTTATATCCTGTTCTATATGTATTTGTTCTTGATGTTGTTGTTGCAAAATTTTTTATTATTTCATCATAACTTAAATTTTTTATATTTGAACAGCCAGTTATTAACATTAATATAGCTATAATTAATATTATTTTTTTCATATAATTCATCCTTGTATTTATTATTATAACAAAAAAAATACTACTTATAAAGTAGCTATTATTTATTTTTTATCACTTCAACATATTTTATTTTTATTCCTTCTTTACTAAATTTTTCTTCGTATTCAGTTTCTACGTTTTCTATATTTTCTTTGTGCAAGTCATAACTAATGTTTCTAATAATGTATCCACGATTTTTAAATGAATCTAAACTATATTCAAATAATAAATCATTATCCGTTTTCATAATTATATGTGGATTTCCTTTAAATAATTTTTCGTATAGTTCTAAGTAAGAAGGTGATGTTAATCTTCTTTTAGCATGCCTGTCTTTTGGCCATGGATCAGAAAAATTTAGATAAATTGTATTTACTTTTTTGCTTAATATATCTTCTAAATTTATTGCATCCATAATTAATATTTTTAAATTACTTGGTTTAAATTCATTAATTTTTTTTATCGCTACACTTGCTACACTCGAATATTTTTCTATTCCAATAAAATTTATATTTGGATATTTTAATGCCATTTCTAATATAAATTTTCCTTTTCCCATACCTATTTCAATATTTAATGGATTTTCATTATTAAAGCCATCATAAAAAAAATCACAGTTATTAATTACGATATCTTTATCTTTGGGGTTACGCATTCTCATATTATCATTTCCTTTTTTAAATCATATATTACTTGTAGGAGGAAAACATATGAAAAAAACACGAAATTCATTTTTTACTGAAGCAAATATGTCTTATTCAGGATATGCTCCAACTAATATGAACATAATGCCTAATAATATCCCCTACCAAGCACAATCAAGTTACAATTCTTTTTATGCTGGTCAACCAAATATGAATATGATGCCTAATTATAATCAATATAATCAACCAGATAATATTGAAAATAGATTAGCTAAAATTGAACGACAAATAAGTAGATTAGAGCATAGAATAAATAAATTAGAGTCTGTTAATACAACATTTGTTACCGAAGATATTGATTCTTCAAATAACATGTATATGCTTTAATTATATATAATCATTGCACTAAAACAATATATTTGTTCTTCGCCACATACAGCTATTGCAACTTGATACTTGATATCAATTATATCAAACTCTCCAGAATTTAGAAAGTCATTTACTGAATTTTCTAAATCTTTTTCGTGTGATTCATCAAATACTTTTACTTTCATATTATTCACAATTAAATATATTTTTCTAATTTGCCTTTATGATAAATTTACCTTTTTTTGACAAAATTATAAAAAAATTAGTAATTTTATTTTTACTAATTTTCTTATTTTACAACTATATTTACTATTTTATTAGGAATAACTATTATTTTAATAATGGTTTTATTTTCTATGTGTTTTTTTACATTTTCACTATTTAATGCTTTTTCCTTTATACTTTCTTCATTTTCATCTAATTTTATTTTTATACTAGCTCTTAATTTGCCATTTACTTGAACTCCAATTTCTTTTTCTTCATCAATTGTTTTTGCTTCATCATATTTTGGCCAAGATGACTCACAAATCGGTGAATATCCTAAAGTTTCATTCAATTCTTCTGTTATATGTGGTGCTATTGGATTTAATAATGTCAATAAAACTTTATACTCTGCTTTTGTGATAGTTTCTTCATCTTCAAATTTGTTTACTAAAATCATTAATGTTGATATAGCAGTATTATATGCCATAGTTTGTAAATCGTTTTCAACTTTTTTTATACTTTTATTTATTATTGTTTCTAAAGTCTTAGAATAGCTATCTCCTTCAATAACTTTGTCTTTTAGACGAATAACTTTGTCTATAAATCTTTTGCATCCTTTTAATGAATCTGTATTCCATGGGCAATCCATTTGATAATCCCCCATAAATAATTCATATGTTCTTAATGTATCAGCCCCAAATTCATTTACAATATCATCTGGATTGATAACATTTCCTTTAGATTTACTCATTTTTTGATTATCTGAACCTAATACCATACCATGACTAACTCTAGTCCAAATCATCTCTTTATTAGGAACTAGTCCAATGTTGTATAGAAATTGAACCCAAAATCTTGCATATAATAAGTGTCTTGCAGTATGTTCCATACCACCATTATACCAATCAACTTTCCTCCAATATTTCATTGCTTCCATTCCAGCAAATTCTTTGTTATTGTGTGGATCCATAAATCTTAAGAAATACCAGGAAGATCCAGCCCAATTTGGCATAGTGTCTGTTTCTCTTTTAGCTTTTGCACCGCATTTTGGACATGTTGTATTTACCCATTCATCAATCTTTGCAAGTGGACTTTCACCATTATCTGTTGGTTCATACTCTGCAACATCTGGAAGTAAAAGTGGCAAATCTTCTTCATTCATTGGAACCCATCCACAATTTTTGCAATAAATCATAGGAATTGGTTCTCCCCAAAATCTTTGCCTTGAAAATATCCAATCACGCATTTTATAATTTACTTTTTTTGTTCCTAATTTATTTTCTTCTAAATATTCTAGCATTTTATTTACTGCATCTTCCTTATTTAGACCATCTAAAAAGCCAGAATTTATATGAATTCCATCACCAGTCATTGGACCTGGATTTAATGCATATTCATATGTTTTTTTATGTAATTCATCAGTTATTTCTTTTTCTATTACTTTTTTATCTACCCATTCTATATCAAATACTTCATCTTCTTCTAAATTTTGTTTATCTTTTTCATTATTTACTAATTTAAATAAATAACCGGTAGATTCTATATTAAAATATTTATCTTTATTATAAGCATAGTAATGATGATTTATTTTTGGAAGTTCAGATATTAATTCAATATTTTTATATCCTGTTTCTTCTTTTATTTCTCTTTTTGCACATTCTAAAGCAGTTTCTTTATCTTTAATAGTTCCTCCGATAAATAGACGTCCACCTTTTTCATGCCAATTTATAGTTAAATATTTGTCTTCTTTTTCATCATAAAGAACTGCTACTATTGAATTTTTCTTATATTCATTTTCATTTATTTTTCCAGTTTTTTCTTCTAAAACTTGAATTATTGGAATATTAAACTTTTTAGCAAATTCAAAGTCTCTTTCATCATGTGCTGGAACAGCCATTATTGCTCCAGTTCCATAAGTTGATAATACATAATCACTTATATATATTGGAATTTCTTTATTATTTACTGGATTAATTGCATATGCCCCAGTAAATACTCCAGTTTTTTCTTTATTAAGTTCTGTTCTTTCTAGTTCATTTTTTAATAAACATTGTTTTTTATATTCTTCTACTTCTTTTTTATGTTCTTTTGTTGTTATTAAATCAACTATTTTATGTTCTGGTGCTAAAACACAATATGTTGCTCCAAATAATGTATCACATCTTGTTGTAAATACTGTAAATGTTTCTTTACTATTTTTAATTTTAAAAGTTACTTCTGCTCCAATTGATTTACCTATCCAGTTGATTTGTCCTAATTTTACTTTTTCAGCAAAATTAGTGTCATTAAGTCCAGTTAATAAATCTTCTGCATAGTTACTCATTTTTAACATCCATTGAGATTTTTCTTTTTGAATAACTTTTGTTCCACAACGTTCACATACTCCACCCGCTGAATCTTCATTTGACAATACACTTTTACATTTTGGACACCAATTTACTGGAATTGTATCTTTATATGCCATGCCATGCTTATAAAATTGTAAAAATTGCCATTGTGTCCATTTATAATATTCTGGATCCGTTGTTGAAAATTCTCTATCCCAATCAAAAGAAAATCCTAATGTTTGCATTTGTTTTTTAAATGTTTTTATATTTTCCTTTACTGCTTCTTTAGGATGAATATGATTTTTTATAGCATATTGTTCTGCTGGTGCTCCAAATGCATCCCATCCCATTGGAAATAAAACATTGTATCCTTGCATACGTTTCATTCTAGCAAGTGCATCTTGTGCTGTATAACTTCTAACATGTCCAACATGTAATCCTGCTCCTGATGGATAAGGGAATTCTACTAATATGTAATATGGATCTTTTGAATCATTTGTCTTTGCTTCAAACGTTTTATGTTCTATCCAATAATTTTGCCACTTTTTTTCTATTTCTTTATTGTTCATCTTTTTTCCATCCTTTCTTAACTAAGTGTCTTCCTAATAGTTCGTATAATGCATATATTAATCCAAATAGAAGAATAAAACCTAACAATATTTGAAATGGTAAATCCCAAGGAATAATAGATATTGTTATAAATACAAACGAAATAATGAATGCATTTATTAATGACGATAATATAAATACATAATTTAGATTCATCTTTTTAACATCTAATTTAAACTTAGGTATTAATATTGAAAATCCTACAAAATCTTCAATTCTTTTTACTTTTTTATTTTTTTTGTTAGACTTTTTCTCTATTAACTTATATTGTCTTTTTAGTATTAAAAAATAATTTACTAAAAATATAATAATAAACACTCCAATTCCCCAAAAAATTGTCATTTTAATATCCATGTTTTACCTCCATAAAAAAAGATGGTATAAAAAGGACGAGTAAAAACCCGTGGTACCACCTTAATTGCTTCTCATTTATTTATAAAGGAATTACCCATCAACATCCAAAAGCAAGTTCAATTATCTTTTTTTATTAATTTTCACCAACCATTAACTCTCTTTTAAAAATCTAATAATTTACTACTCTTTTTTCATCTGTTTGTTTTTTATTATATTAAATTTCTGCTATATATTCAAGTAATTTTATAAACATTTTTACAAATCTTCGATCTAAAATTCTTAATTTTCTTATGTTAATTCTTTTTGTTTTAATATCTGCATTGCTAAAGAAAATGTTAGCAATTTGTTCTTTTAATTTTGTTGATATTTTTAAATCACTTATAATTGAATTTACATCTTCATTAATAATTCTTACGGCATTAATTTCTATATCTTTACCTTTACAATTTACAGTTAATTGTTTTGTTGTATCAACATTTTTTATGTCAACTACAAAGTCTTTTTCATCTTCATAAGATTCATAAACTAAATTGGCTTTTTCACCATTTATATATATTTCTACTTCATCAGCTGTTCTTGTATTTCTAAATCTTATTTTATAGTTTCTAACTTTTGGAATAATTTCTGTTTTTCCTTCAACTGGATGAATTATTAACGTATAATTATTTTGCATATAATTATAATCTATTGCTGTTACTATATAATAACCTTTTTTATATAATTTTGTAGTTCCATCATCTTCATATAATTTATAAACATTGCTTTCTCCAGGGAATACATTTATTTCCAAGCTTTTTGGCGGATTTGTATCATTTATATTTTCTTCTAAATTAGCTAATGGAATTATTCCTCCAGCCCTGGCAAATATTGGATACTCTTCTTCTTTATAAAAAACTACATATCTTTTATTACCAATAAATTTTTTACCAGTTTTAAAATCATACCATGTCCCTTTTGGTAAAAATACTCTTTCTATTGATCTATTCATAGTTTTATCTTTTGGCTTAGTTATTGGTGCTATAAATAATTCTTTACCAAAATAGTATTCATTTCTATATGCGTGTTCATCATATATTTCCGGATATGTATAATAAATCGGTTGGATTAACGGTTTCCCAGTTTTATAATAATCATATGCCTCCGTATATAAATACGGAATTAATCTTTGCCTTAACCAACAATATTCTCTTGCTATTGTATATGTTTTAATATCCCACATCCATGGTTCTCTTTTATAATATACTCCCCTTTTAGAACTAAATCTAAATATTGGTGAAAATGTTGAAAATTGAACATATCTTAAATATAATTCACTATCTTCAATACCATCTTTATATCCACCTACATCATGACTCCACCAAGTAACTCCTTTATTTGCTGCCATTGAATTAAAAAATGGTAAATATTTTAATGTATCCCAACTTACTATAGTTTCACCAGAATATAATATGCCTGCTTTATGTGGTGCTACTAAAGGATTTCTTGTTAAAACTAAAGGTCTATAATTATCTATTTTTTCAAAATCTTTATTATAATAGTAGTTTAATGCTTGAATTGTTGGTAAATCCTTTTTATAATCAAGCCAAAATAAATCTACATTTATATCCAATAATGGATCAATTAAATGTTTTACATATAAAGCCATAAAATCTTTATCTAAAACATTAAAAGGAATAGTTATTCCATCAGCAATATTTAATTCTTTTGAAATGTTTAAATATCTATCTTCTTCTTTTCTTATTCCTTCACTAGGGTCAATGTTTAATCCAACTTTTACTCCTCTATCATGCATATATTTTATAAATTCATCTGGTTGAGGGAATAAATTTCGATTAAATGAAAATCCAGTTTTATATAAATTATAATTCTTTTCATCTTTTATGTGCCAAAACTCACTTAAAAGTAATACTGATAATGGGACTTGATAATGATTAAATGTTTTTAATAATTTTTTACAATCTTCAAAACTATAAATTCTTTCTTTATTCCACCAAATTCCCAATGCATAACGGGGTATTAACTCTGGATATGTAGTTAATGTATAGTAATCTTTTAGGCATAAACCAAAGTCTCTTTTATACATAAATAAATATAAATCAACTTTGTTTTTATTTGGTTTTACTAATAATCCACTTTCATCTATTTCAAAATTTTTAGAATCATCTAATAATACAAATCCATCTGTTGAATATAAACCTTTATCTAACTTTATACTGCCTTTATAATCATCTAAACTTATGGCACCGCCTTTAAAATTTCTAGCTTCTACTTGTCCATAATACCATATCTTATCAGTGTTAAGAAGTGTAACTTTTAAGTTTGAATCTGGAGAAAATGTTTGTCCAATAAAGGGTTTATCTTTCAAGTATTGTAGCATAAAATAGTTAGTTGTAATCACTATATATTTTTCATCTTGTTCTACTTTAAATTGGGGCAATGGAAAATTTCTATTTTTAACTAATGTTGTTTGGGCATCAGAAAAATGACCATCAATACTATATTGTAGTCTTATTAATCTTTCACTTAATACAGTTATTCGATAATTCTTTCCTTGAAATATTGCTCTTTCATTAGCAATATTTTTTTTAGAATCTGGAATAAAATGCGTATCAAAACTAGCCATTTTTATCACCCTACTTTATACTTAAATATTATCATTTTTCTTGATATTTATCAATAAGTTCTTTTAAAAATTCATCGGTTTCAAAATAGTTAAGTTTCATAGCTTCCTTTACTTTTTGTAATGTATTATTAGCATGTTTCTTAGCTTCTATAGTTCCTTTTTGTAAAATATCATATACATATTCTATATTGTTTTCTAACTCTTTTCTTCTAGTTCTTATTGGTCTTAATATATCTTGAAGAATGTTATTTAAAAATTTTTTTATTACCATATCTCCAAGGCCACCTTGTTGATAATGCTTTTTTAATTCATCTAAATTCTTATAATTTGGTAAATATTTTTCAAAATCTTCATCTTTAGCAAATACATCAAGATACATAAATACTACATTTTCTTCAACTTTACCTGGATCTTCTACTTTTATATGATTTGGATCTGTATACATACTCATTACTTTTTTCTTTATCGTTTCTTCATCATCTGATAAATATATACAATTTCCAAGTGATTTGCTCATTTTATTTTTACCATCGGTTCCAGGTAATCTTTGTTCTAATTTATTTTCAGGAATTAACGCCTCAGGCATCTTTAAAGTTTCACCATATATGCTATTAAAACTGTGAACTATTTCTCTTGCTTGTTCAATCATTGGTAATTGATCTATTCCAACTGGAATACAGGTTGCTTCAAATGCTGTTATGTCAGCAGTTTGACTTATCGGATAATTTAAAAAACCTGATGGAATACTTTTTTCAAATCCTCTTAATTTTAATTCATTTTTTACTGTTGGATTTCTTTGTAATCTACTTAACGTTACTAAATTCATGTAATAAAATGTTAATTCTGTTAATTCACTAATTTCTGATTGAATAAACATAGTTACTTTTTGTGGATTTATTCCACATGCCAAATAATCTAGTGCCACTTCAATTACATTGTTTCTAACTTTACTCGGATTATCAAAATTATCTGTCAATGCTTGAGCATCCGCTATCATTATATATAATTTGTCATAATCATTCTTTTCCTGTAAAGTAAGTCTATTTTTTATTGAACCTACATAATGGCCTAAGTGTAAATGCCCTGTTGGTCTATCCCCGGTTAGTATTATTTTTGCCATTTTATCACTTCCTTGTTTACAATTATACCATGTATACTTTAAGAAGTAAATTAATGGGAGAAAAACTCATTAGTTTATGATAGAATATTTTTTATTCTTTCTTGCAAGAAAGAATAAAAAAATCGTGTTTGAGTAAGGGCAGATTATATCAAGGGTCTTTGAATCCATT
>CASFPB010000031.1 GCA_949296605.1 uncultured bacterium | reverse complement strand
TTATTTTAGTTTGCTTTTTTTTATACAATTTTTCTATTAAAACATTAAAAAAGTAAAAACTAAGCAAAAGAATATCTTCTGGCCGATATTTTTGCTTAGTTTTTTTCTTGTTTTACAAGCTTATTTTAAAAACTGTCCTTAGTTAAGTACTCTAAATGGCGAATCTTTAGTCCCATTTCCCTCAACATACGAGATATTAGACTTCAGATAAAAGACAGGCCTAATAGAACATTCAACAGATGCGGCAGAAGAGTTCAAACTAGAATTTACTCCCCAAGAGAACACGTGAAAGTTATAAGAAGAATTCGAGGTTATTCCCCATTCATTTAATCCTAAATATAACCAATTGTTTTCTTTTATTATCGTTGAATCATATGAACTTAATTTTGTTACCCATGCATGTGGATATGCTGCATATCCATAATCGCTTGCATACATTAACCCTATTTTCGCTGTATATTTTGTTGGATTATTACTATATCCATTATTATTTCTTTCTCCAACATAAAAATTTTTTGTTGTATTGTTATATGATAACATTCCACCTAAATGCCATATTGAATCTTCTATCATATTATTCCATAAAATTCCTAAATAATTTAAATAATTAGAATTTAAATTTATTTTATTTAGTTCACTTGTTGTCCAATTATTTGATCCGAGTGAACTTACACTTGTATCATTATTCCATCTATATATTGCTATTGTGCTTGTATCCATATTTCCAATATAATGTGAAGTAATAGATGGATAATTACCATTATAATCTCTTCCATCAGTTCCAAGCATAACACTAGTTGTATAATCTGCTTTTATTAATTTAACATTATATTCATAATCGTGATTTTCATCAAAAACACCAATTATACGATATAAATATTCATCTGGGCAAGTATCTGCGTCACTTCCAAAACATACATAATTATTTGGATTTGCTCCACTATATCGATACGAATTATCTCCTGCTTCTTGGTCTGCATTTGTGTATGTTCCTACTCCATCATGATAATATAATCCATTTTCTCCATCAGTTGTATAAGTTGTTGCAATTTTACAAGCAAATGTATTTGAATTATCTTCACGACACAAATCAGCAAATGTTGGCATAACTATTTCATCTTTTTGTAATATAACATCCATATCAAGTGTTGCATTTTCATTAATTGATTGATCCGTTTCTAAATTTATGAAAGTTAAAGTAAATGTCCATGTATGTGTTGTTCCACTAGTTGATGAATTAGTATTAATTGGATGCTTAGAAGAAATATTAAATGCACCAGTTTTACCAGTTATATCAAAACCAGATATACCATTAACAGTAACATAATCTAAATCATCACTACTAGTAGTAACTAATGCACCAGTTTCATCACGAACCGTTAAAATTAATTCAGCAGTTGTTCCACTAGAATATGTAAATGTATTTTTTAAAATTTTAATACCTGCATAATATGTTGCACTTGCTTCATTTGTTTTACTACTTGCAATAAGTCTAACTGATGGATTAGTAGTATCAGTTAAATTACCACTGGTTGCATTAAAATTATCCGTTGTAGCACTTATAGATAAGTTATTTCCTTTACTAAATATTATTGTATCCCCTGATGCAGTTATTTCACCTTCATTTTTAACATCTTCCCCTATATCTGCACCTAAATAAGAAAAAGTAAATCTACCAATTAATAAAGCAATAATAACCAATATTAATAAACCAATAAAAGCAAGTATTATTTTCTTTTTTGTATTAACTTTTTGCATAAATTAATCACCTATTCTATAAAAAATTATATCATTAAAGTTTTTAAATATAAAGTATTAAATAATTATACAGATAAAAAGAGTAAATTTTTTTCGCAAAGATTTTTGATATAATTACTATATAATAAAAAGGTGGTATGTAGTAATGAATAGAAAAGAAAGAAGAAATTTGAGAAAAAATAAAGATTTAGTAAAAGAATTATATTCTA
>CASFPB010000030.1 GCA_949296605.1 uncultured bacterium | reverse complement strand
TCCCCCAAAGATTCTATTAGAAGTCGTATAAATGTATTTTTTTTAACTTTAGTAATTTCATTTGTTCCATATAATGTTCTACTTTTAATTACTTCATTATCATTTAACCCCATATGCTTGTCCTCCCACAACAAGTATATGAATGACTAAAAAAAACATGATTGTGGATATCTATTTTTTTCTAGTTCTTGTTAAATTTTCAAAATCAATAACACTTTTAACAATAAATTTCATATCTTCTTTTTTATATCTTTGATCTATTAGTTGTAAAACCATTTTTTCAGCAAGTGATTATTCAAAAGTGTTTGAAACATTTTTCATTACATTTGGCCAAAGCATCACGGCATAAATCCCCTAATCTTTTAAATTTTTTTGAACTACTTAACTTAAAAATTTTAAAAAAATAAGGAATATATATTTTCTTTATTCCTCTTTCTTTAATAATATATCTTAGATAATTTCTTACACTACTTAATAATAAATTAGTTTTGTGAAAAATATCTCCTTTAATAGTTTCAAATTTAAAATGACCTCCTATATCTTCCATTAATTTTAATTATCCTTTTCTTGTAAATATTTTGCAACTTCTTCTACTGTATCTGCCTGAATTTCAGAAGTATCCATTTTTAAATTATCAACTTTTATTCCTAAAAATTCAATATACAATAATATTTTAAATATTTTTATTAAATTTTTAATTCTAATATATTTAATTTTAATACTTTTTTTAATTTCTTGTTCAAGTAACTTTTATTTTTTTTTACTCTTTCTTTCGCTATTAGCAATAATAATAACGATTAACATCGAAAAAAACAAAATAAAAAATATAATAATATCTAATTTAATATAATTTGTAAATAAATAACCAACCAGATTACAAAAAACATACATTAAACTATATATAATCAAGAACAATAAAAAATAAAATAATGTTAAAAACTTATTTTTATATCCTAATATTACAAATAGGTTCCAATCATTTAATATTACATTTAAATAATTTAGCGTTAAAATAATAATTAAAATAAATAATAAAATATATATGACTATTATTACAATATTTACAACTGTAATTAAATTATTTAAAAACTCATTATTACCGCCAGTATAACTTATTAATTCTTCAAAATGATTAAAATAATCTTCATTTTCTATAAATTGCTCTTTTTCATCAATTGATTTAAATATTACCCTATAAGTATTTCCATCTAAGGAATAATTTTCTATAACATCGGCATATTTCTTTAATAAATTTTCTGAATCGGATGAAACCATTTCAATTATTCGAAATTCCTGTTGGTTTCTTTCGTCATATATTTTTCGATCTAAAATTTTTTCTACATTAACAAGTATTATTAAAGTCAAAAACAATAAACTAATAATACTCAACATTTTTATAAATTGCCTAAAATTAACAATACCTTTAATAAATATCATAATTCACCAATCCTTTTTATTGACATACTAGATATTTCATTAATATCAATTTTTAAAAATACATAATTTAATAATATAATTATTAAATAATATATAAATAATGGAATGATAGATAGGCGAATTTCAGCAATTCTAAAAGCAACAAATTGATGTAAATATAAAGTAACAATTATTTTTAAGAAAATAAACAATACTATTGATACTATTAATGCAACAAATATTAATAATATGTTTTCTATAAAAATTATTTTTATTATATCTTTTTCTTTAAATCCTAAAGCCTTATATAATGCAATGTTGTAATATTCTTCTTTATAATAATTTTTAAAATAATTTATTAATATAATTATTGATGTTATTACTAATATAATCATAATAAATATAGATAATAATAAAATATAATTTACAATTTTATCGTCTAGTTTTGGAACACTTACCATAATATCGTTATTT
The DNA here is from genome assembly GCA_949296605.1 of uncultured bacterium. GTDB lineage: Bacteria > Bacillota_I > Bacilli_A > RF39 > UBA660 > Onthocola_B. The sequence goes on along the minus strand of CASFPB010000030.1, from coordinate 24,435 downwards.
TCTAAATAGTTAGTAATTTCTTCAACATTTTCATTACTATCAACATATAAAATAAATAAATCTTTTACAGTATCAGAATCTTCTTTTAAATCACTATTATTTTTAGAAAGTATTTCATCGAAAGTGTTATTTAGTATATAACATGTATTATAACTATAATAAAAATCAGCATTATATGTACCTACTATGTTAAATTCTTGAGAAAATACTAATTCATCATCACTATTTAAAAAATTTAAATTTATTGTTTTTCCTATTTTTTCTTCTAAATTGATTAAATCATTATAATTTAATTCTTCAAAATTGACATCAGTAGCCATTTCAGGACAAATTATATCATATTTATTATTTAATTCATTTCCATTTGTTACTTCTGGAACAAATCCTTCTATTTTTCTTTTTAGTATAAAATTATTTCTACTATCTACACTTGTATACGCTCGAATATTAGGAGTTGCAAGCTCATCAATATAAACAATATGATTATTTTCATATTCATTCAAAACACTTTTGTATTTTTCATAATCATTACTAGTTCCATATAAAGAGATTTCTCTAAATTCATATTGATTATTTATTATTGTTTCTGCAGCATTGGAAAAAACACTATAAAAACCAAATGGAATTAATATTAAAAGCATAATGACAATTTGAATTACTAAAAATATTTTTTTTCTCAAAGATAAAAATTTTAATGATTTAAATCCTAATAAAAATAGTTCTTTAGTTTTCATTAAGAACTCCTTTATCAAGATTTAATACTATATCTGCATATTTTTTTATATTAGGATTGTGAGATACAACTATTACGCATTTTTCTTTACTAACTTCTTTCAATAGTTTTAATATTTCAAGTTCATTATTATAATCCAAATTACCTGTCGGTTCATCAGCTAAAATAACAGATGGTTCGTTTATAAGTGCTCTAATTAACGACACTCTTTGTTGTTCTCCACCAGATAATTCATTAGGATAATGATTCATTCTTGATTCTAATCCTAAATTATTAAATAATTTTTTAGCTTTTTCAATAATCTCTTCTTTAGTATGTTTTTTATTTATTAATGTTGGTAATAAAACATTTTCTAGTGCTGTTAACCGATTATTTAAATAAAAATGTTGAAACACAAACCCTATTTCATTATTTCTAATTTCAGATAGCTTATCATTACTTAACTTTTGAACTTCCAACCCATTAAAAAAATATTTTCCTCTTGTAGGAACATCAACTAGGCCTAAAATATTAATTAAAGTTGTTTTTCCGCTACCACTTTGCCCCATAATAGCATAAAACTTACCTTTTTTAAAATTATAATTAATATTGTTTAAAGCTTTTACCTGATTGCCATTTTTACTAATATAAGTTTTTACTATATCTTCCATTTTCATTTTTTTAACACCCCTTCCGTTTTACTTAATTTTAATTCATGGTCAAATAACAATAAAAATAATTTTTACAAATATTTATTCTTTATTGTAATTATATTATAGAATATATTAAAAGTAAACCATCGTTACTAATAAGAAAATTAACTTTAAAATGTAGTCATTTATGTATGATTATAGAAGATTGCCAATTATATACTTAACAAGCAAAAAGTTTTTAAATTTATAAAATAATATAGTTTTTTTATTATAATTACTCTTAAACACTATTTAATAAATATAATGTCAGTTTTTAAATTCACATATATAAATAAATATTAATTACACAAAAAAAGCAAATTAATTATTTAATTTACTTTATAGAATTTACTAATACATCAACAATAGGTTTTTCATACTCTGGATTTACAACAACAAAATAGATAAATGTAGATACAATCCCTAATAAAACTAAAATCACTAAAATAGTAAATATTTTTTGCCTTCTATTCATAGTTAATACTCCTTAAATTAATTATAAACTATAGTTTTTTTAAATTCAATTTTTAATTTTAGTTTTACACTTTAAAGATAAATACTTATCTAACCCTCTAAATCCTTTTTTCTTATAATCATAGTCTTTAATTATATTATAGTCTAATATATTATTTTCTTTTAAGTATTCTTTAATAGTTTCCTCATCTATATCTTTAAAAGAAATTATATCTGTAAATCTAGCAATAAATTCCTTACTAAAATCATCATTATAATTTATAGAATTTTCCATAAATCCTATTTTTTTATTACCAGTAACATTACTTGTAGCTATAATAAAGGTATTTTTAAAATCTATTTTTTCTCCTTTTGCATTTGTAACGAACCCTTCATCTAATATTTGTAAAAATAAGTTTAATACACTTGAAGAAGCTTTTTCTAATTCATCTAATAAAATACATGAATAAGGTTGCATTTTAATCTTATCAAATATAGCACCATCATCATATCCAACATATCCAGCACTAGAACCTATTAAACGATTAATAGTTATATTTTGATTGTATTCACTCATATCCAACCGGACTAAATTCATATTCAAAGATTTACATAATTGCTTTACAGTTTCAGTTTTACCTACACCAGTAGATCCTACTAATAATAAAGATAATGGTTTTTCAAATTTATTATTTTTAATATTATTCATTATTTTCTTTATGGCTAGTTTTTGCCCAAATATTTTTTTGTTAAGATTTTTTTCTAAATTACTATAATTAATACTGTTTCTTTTAATTATTGGTATATTACATTTTCTACTTATTAAATTTATTATATCATTCTCAGATATTTTTATACTTTTATTTTTTAACTCTGAAATTTCTTCATTTATTAATTTTTCTTGATTATAAAATGATAATGCTTTTTTAAAATTATTATTTTTTACCATTTTATTTTTTTTAATAATTATATCTTCTAAATTAGATTCTAACTTATTAATATTAGCGGCATTCATATTTTCAACAGTTTTCATAGCACATAGTGAATCTAAAATATCTAATGATTTATCTGGATTTTTTCTATCTAAAATAAAATTATTTGCATACTTTACAATATCTTTTATATTTTTTAAAGTTAATTTTATATTATAATGTTTTTCATAACTTGATTTTACTTTGTTTAATATATGTTCCGTTTCTTCAGTAGATGGTTCATTAACTTTAATTAATTCAAATCTCCTATTTAAAGCTTTATCCTTTAAAATAAATTTATTATATTCCAAAGTAGTAGTTGCTCCAATTATTTTTATTTTTCCTCTAGCTAAATAAGGTTTTAAAATATCACTTGCATTAATTGCTCCTTCTGCTCCACCTGCATTTACCATAGTATGTATTTCATCAATAAATAATATAATATCTTGGTTATTTTCTAATTCATTTATTATTTTAGTTAATTTTTCTTCAAATTCACCGCGATATTTAGTTCCAGATATTAGTGCTCCCATCTCTAACATAATAATAATTTTATTTTGCAAACATTCTGGAATTTTATTTGTATTAATTCTTCTTGCTAATTCTTCAACAATTGCAGTTTTTCCAACACCTGCATCCCCTACTAATAAAGGATTATTTTTATTTTTTCTAATTAATGTTTCAATAATTAAACTTAACTCATTTTCCCTTCCTACTACAATATCTTCATCAGATACTAATTTATTAAGATTTTTTCCTATATTAAAAATTTCTAAATGACGTGAAGCAATTTTAGAAGAAAAATTCAATTCATCATACATTTTATCTAAATTAATGTTCATGCCATAAAGTAATCTAATAGCAATTCCATCTCCTTCTTCCAATAATGCTTTTAGTAAATGGATTGTATTTAATTTTTCTTTTTTTTCTAGAGCTTCTTCAACTGCTAAATTAATTACTCTTTTTAATAAAGGTGTATATAAAACAAAAGATGTTTCTTTATTTGAACACCCAACAATTTTTATTAATTCATTTTTAAAAGAATCATAATCTAGATTAAATTTTGAAGCAATATTTTTAACTTTTAAATCATTTTTTAATAAACTAAGTAATAAATGTTCAGTTCCAACATAAGGATGTTTTAATTTAAACATTTCCTCTTCTGCATACTTAAATATCTTACTAATTTCTAAACTATATTTATTTAACATAGAACCTCCATAATAATTCTATGTAAATTATGCTTATCTATTAAAAAAATTATTCATTTCAACTTGTTCTGAAACTATTTTTACATCTGCTGGATAAAAATATAAAATAGCTTTTGCTAAATCAAAATTATATGCATATAAAATTCGATAAATGTTTTGTAAATCATTAAACATCATATCATTATTAATAGTAATTTGAAACTTTTTTTCAACTAGTTTTCTTGAAATTTCTTCTTGATATATTATTTTTATTATTACTCTTTTTACTCTATATTTTTGAGTAATTATTTTTGTTACTTCTTCATTATCTATTATTACTTCACTACTAAAATGTATTATACATTTCTTTTGAAAACTTTTTTTATGTCCTTTAAACTCTAAATTATAATATGTATAATTGCTATCCTTATCATCTTTATTCCATATAATATTAAATTCATATAACGAATAACTTATACTTATACCCAAATTTTTAGAATATATATGTATATCATCTCTACTAAAATCAATCATATATGAATTAAAATCAAATCTAGTTGATATGTCTTTTAAAATTTGAATTAAAACTTTATAATCTAAATCATCTAATTCTTCTAAATTTATACCAATTAATTTTAAAAATTCGTTTATTTCATAGTTATTACTATTAATAAATTCCCATATTGAAATATTCAATTTATCACATTGACTATTTACATGCTTTAATATTTTTTTTACTTTTTCTATATTCATAAATTAATTATACAACAAATTGAACAATTAAAAAAGAGTTCAAAATTATGAACTCTAATAAACATTATATATAGGCAACAACTGTGAATAATACTAATAATATTACAATCATTCCTACAACAAATAACCAAATGTATTTAAGCCAAGATTTATAGTCTAATTTCATTAAAGATAAACCTAAAATTAAAATACAACTTGTTGGCATAAATAATTGAACTATACCATACATTGAAGTATAAATGACATGGACTAAATCAATATTATTAGCATAAACAGCAGTTAAGAAGCCACCTACTGAGAAACTAGTATAACCTAAATCATTATAGAATAATGAAGTAATGAAAGCCATTAATGAAGTTAAGAATGGATTAAATCCTTTTACTAAATTAAGCATCCAATTTGTTATAGTTCCAAATATCGGTGTATTATAACAAATTCCAAATACTATATATAATCCTAAAACATATAAAATTGGCTTAAACATTTTTTTCATTCCATTATAGAATGATTCAATGAATTCATTTACTGACATTTTATATAGGTATGCAAGAAGCATAGCAAATAATACTAATATACTTGATAAAGCAAATACATATGTATAGTTACCAAATGCTTTGGCATTTTCACCTAGAATATAACTCATTATAAAGAAATCTTCTGTTGGTGCCAAGCCTGTTAACCATTCATGGAATGTATCAAAAATTTCTATTCCAAAGTTTGAATTCCATGCAATATAACATAATATATTAACAATAAATATAATTCCTAATACAATTGCAACTGGAATTACACTTGTTTTCTTTCTAGTAGGTTCTACTTCAAATGGATCTAAAGCAACTTCAGCTTCATTATCCTTTTTCTTACTATCATTTAATACTTTCTTTAAACGCATACTGATAAAGAAATTATATAAAACCAAAGCTACTGCTGCAATAATATATCTATATGTTAAACCAACAGTTATTTCAGTTCCAATATAGTAATTAAATGATGTTAGTCCTTCTGTTCCAAAAGTTGCTCCTAAAATACCAACTAATACAGATCCAAAAGTAATAGCAAATGCTGATAATTTATCAACCTTCATACTTAGTAAAATTGATATTAAAAATGGAACAAATAATAATACCATAAATGTTTGTGAAAATAGGGATGTTACAACAAACAAAAATACTGACATTATTGTTGCAGTTAAAATTACATGTTTTTTACATTTATCTGCTAGTTTAGTTACCAATTTTTGATATCCACTAATTTTACTTAATACGCCATAGAAACCAGCTAAAACTACTAAATAAATTAGCTTATCCATAGAATAATATAAAGCATTGTATAAGGCAATACTTAAATCCATTATTCCTATTCTACGCATTCCATAATCATAAAAATCTGCGCCTTGGAAATATCCATATGGGATTACCCAACTAAAAATAAACACAGTCAAAATTATTACAAGCAATGATTTTGACAAACGATGTTCTTTACTACTTATTGCTAATATTAAACCACCAACAACAAATAGTAATAATCCAATAAGTTTTAAAATCATATTAGCATTAGTATATTTAGCATCTATAAATGCTGTTATAATTACTAATACAATTGCAATTAAACTCATCAGAAAGCTAATACTTCTTAATTTACCATGTTTTTTAAATACTTTTATCATTTCTCTACCTCCTATTAGAATTATAACACTCTATTTAAATAAAAAAAAGCAATATTTGCTTTTTTTCACAGATTTATCACTAATTTTTTTACTAAAATACTAGGGTGACTAATTCTAATATTAAAATATTAACTATTGCAATAGTAACTACAACTTTAAATGCCCATTTAAACCATGTTGTATATTCTACTTTAGCAAGTGCTAAGCCTCCCATTATAGCTCCACATGTTGGAGTAATTAAATTAACTAACCCATTTGCAGAAACAAATGTCATAATTGTAGTTTCAACACTATATCCTAAAGTATTTGCAAGTCCTCCCATTATCGGAGTAGATAAAACTGCTAGTCCACTAGATGATGGAACTAAAATTGATAATACAACATGCAATAAATAATTAAGTGGAACAAATCCAAGTTCAGGTAAATTCGATAACCAATCTGCAGCATTATAAATAATATAATTATCTAAGTGAGTTACTCCCATTAATACGCTTGCACCACGAGCAACAGCTATAATTAATACAACTGAAATCATATCATTTGCACCATCTACAAATGTATCAACTATATCTTTTTCTTTCATTCTATTTATTATGCCGATTATTATTGCCATAACTAAGAACCAAACTGATGCTTCAGCAAAATACCATAATCCTAATGAAGATCCGGTTAACCAACCCGTAAATTTATCAAATATAGTAACATTAAAATCACCCCAAGGAATAAAGCCAACAATCATAACTATGAAAGTTAATGCCATTAAAATTAAAGTTACTTTTTGTTTTCCGGTTAGAGTTACTTTTTTATTATTATCTTTTGCATCTTCTATTTCTTTTGCAAATTTCTTTTCCATAGCCTTTTGTTCTTGTAAAGATAAGAACGTTGAACCTTTATCATCCATTACTTTCTTGGCATAATTCATAACAAATATTATTGAAATAACTAATGTTGTAATCCAAAGTAATAGTCCAGTAAATATGATTAAACCTTGATTAGCTACAACACCATCAGGCAAACTACTAACAGCAGCACCAACTGCAAACGGATTAACAGTTGAACCTAAAACCCCAGAACCAGCTCCTAATAATATAACAGCTGATCCAACAATTGTATCCATACCAGCAGCAACCATTGTAGCAGCAAGTAAAACATAAAAGCCTACTGTTTCTTCAAGCATTCCATAGGTTGTTCCCCCTACAGAAAATATAAACATTAATATAGGAATTAAAACTAATTCATTACCTTTAAGTTTATTTACCAAAACCTTTATTCCTGTTTCAAGTGCTCCAGTTTTTGTAACTATTGCTAAGAAACCTCCTAAAATAAATACAAATATACATACATCTACAGCATCAGCAAAACCTAAAACTGGTGAAAGCAAAACATCTGATAACTTTGCACCAACTGTTCCACTACCATCAACTATCACATCACCAACAAATTTTGCATCTGGAAGTATGTGAGAAAGAATAGCTAACCCAATTATAAGTAAAAATATAATTGAAAAAGCTGATAACATAATTTTTTTCCTTTTAGCCATTTTTCTTTTTCCCTTCTATTATTCTTGTGCCACCATTATTGTTAAGAGCATTAAATGCATTTTCTAATGAAGTTATTATTGCTGCCTTATTTGAATTTTCCACAAAACTTATACAAGCTTCAATTTTAGGAAGCATACTACCTTTTGCAAACTCATTATTATTTATATATTTTTTTGCATCAGCAACACTTAATTCATCCAGTCCAATTTGATTTAAAGTATTATAATTAATATAAACTTTATCAATAGCAGTTAAAATTAATAACATATCAGCATCAATTAATTTTGCAAGTAATGCACTAGATAAATCTTTGTCAATTACTGCATCAACGCCTTCCAATAATTCCTTTTTATCAGATTTTATGACTGGTATTCCACCGCCACCAACGCCAATTACGATAACTTCTTCATCAACCAACTTTTTTATTACTCTTTTTTCAATAATATCTATAGGTTTAGGAGATGGCACTACTCTCCGATACCCACGGCCAGCGTCATTTACAAATACATAATTTTTTTCTTTTTCCAACTTTTTAGCATCTTCTAGACTATAAAATGCTCCAATAGGTTTAGTTGGATTTTGAAAAGCTTTATCATTTGCGTCCACTAGCACTTGTGTTATTACGGTTACACAATCTTTTTTTACTTTTTGTCTTTCCATTTCATCTTGTAGCGCTTGTTGTAATTGATAACCGATATAACCTTGCGACATACTTCCACATTCAGCAAATGGCATTAATGGTGTTTTAGCATCACTATTAGCAGAGTATTCCATTGCTATTGCAATTTGCCCAACTTGTGGCCCGTTACCATGTGTTAAAACTATTTTATTGCCACTTTTTATTAATTTAACAATTATTTTAGATACTTGTTCTAATTTTTCTAATTGTTCCTGTGGAGTATTACCTAAAGCATTTCCCCCTAGTGCAATAACTATTTTACTCATTTTTATCACTCAATGTTGCATACATTACTGCTTTAATAGTATGCATTCTATTTTCTGCTTCATCAAATACTTTTGACTTATCCGATAAAAACACTTCATCAGTTACTTCCATTTCTTTTAAACCAAATTTATTATATATATCTTTTCCAATAGTTGTATTTAAATCATGAAATGATGGTAAACAATGTAAAAATATTGCATTACTATTAGCATTTTTTATTATCTCATTGTTTATTTGATATTTCTTTAAAAGATTAATCCTTGTTGCCCATACTTCATCAGGTTCTCCCATAGAAACCCATACATCAGTATATAAAACATCTGCATTTTTTGTAGCTATCATTATATCTTCTTCAAATTCGATTACAGAATTATTTTCAACAGCAATATCCTTACATATATCATATAATTCTTTGCTTGGCCATAATTCTTTAGGACTAGCTAGAGTAAAATTAATTCCCATTTTAGCACATGCTACCATTAGTGAATTAGCAACATTATTTCTACCATCTCCACAAAAAACTAATTTTAAGCCTTTTAAATGGCCAAAATTCTCTTCAATTGTTAATAAATCTGCTAACATTTGTGTAGGATGAAACTCATTAGTTAATCCATTCCAAACTGGAACACCAGCATTTCTTCCTAAATTTTCAACTATTTCTTGATCAAAACCACGATATTCTATTCCATCATACATTCTACCTAAAACTTTAGCAGTATCTTCTATGCTTTCCTTTTTGCCCATTTGTGAACTTCCAGGATCAAGGTATGTAACACCCATTCCTAAATCGTATCCTGCTACTTCAAAAGCACATCTAGTTCTAGTTGAAGTTTTTTCAAATAATAATACAATATTCTTTCCATTTAAATATTTGTGATCAATATTGTTCTTCTTTTTATTTTTAAAATCTTTACTTAAATCTAAAAGATATCTTATTTCATCTGGTGTATAATCTAATAATTTTAAAAAATTTCTTCCCTTTAAATTTGTCATTAATCCTCCCTACGCAAAGGCATACTCATACATCTTGGGCCTCCGCGTCCACGAGAAAGTTCAGCACTTGACATTTCAATTACTTTTATTCCATGACTTCTTAAATATTCATTTGTAATATTGTTACGATTATAAACAACTACAACTCCCGGAGCAACACATAAAGTATTTGTTCCATCGTTCCATTGTTCTCTTTGAGCTGCAACATCATCTCCGCCAGCACAAGGAATTAAAGTAACTTGAAGACCTAAATAGTGACTTAAAATATTTTCCAATGAGTCATTAATTTCTTTAACATTTAAATCTTCATCACTGTTAGGATCATCTCCTTCAGTTATTTCAAATACTTGTAATGTTTTCATAATTCCAGGATGATAGGTAAATTTATCAACATCAATTTGAGTAAATACTGTATCTAAATGCATGAATGCTCTAGATTCAGGTATATTAAAGGCTAAAACAGTATCAATTTTACAATTAGGATTTTTAAATAAATTTTTAGCTAATTTATCTATAGCTCCTGCTTCTGTTCTTTGAGAAATACCTACAGCTAGTATATGCTCATTTAAATTTAGAACATCTCCACCTTCAATATGCCAATCATAGTATCTATCATAATATTTTTCTAATTCACCTTTAAATTTAGGATGGTAGTTAAAAATATATTCTGCATAAATAGTTTCCCTATTTCTTGTAACTGAATACATTTTATTTAATACAACTCCATTTCCAACACTAGCAAATGGATCTCTTGTAAAATATAAATTAGGCATTGGTTCAACTATAAAATCTGTTTCATCAGTAACTAAATCTACCAAAGATTTTTCCATTACCCTTTTTTCACGATCTAATTCATATATTTGTATTCCTTCCATTGTTTTTAAAACAAATTCCTTAGAATCTTCAATACTCATTAAATATTCAAATACTAAATCTCTGTATTTAGGAGTATTTACTCCAGCTTCTTCAATAAATTGCTTTAAAAACTTTTTCTTAATTTCTGGATTGTATTCCAAAGTTTCTGCCATTAAATCTTCCAAATAATAAACTTTAACATCATTATCTCTTAATATTTGAACAAATTCATCATGTTCAGCTTGTGCAACTCTTAAATAAGGAATGTCATCAAATAATAAACGATGTAATGTATCTGGAGTTAAGTTTAAAAGTTCTTTACCAGGTCTATGAACTAAAACTTCTTTTAATGGTTTAATTTCACTTGTAACATTAATTACACTCATATATCCTCCTTTATTATAAAATTATTATAACATAAATCAACCAAATTTATATACTTATATTTTCTAAAAAATCTTTAAGTTTTTTTGTTTTTGGATTATTAAAAATATCTTTTGGACATCCTTCTTCAATAATTTCCCCATTTTCCATAAAAATAACTTTATTTGCAAAATCTTTTACAAATTGCATTTCATGCGTTACTACTATCATTGTAAGCCCAGTTTTTCCTAAATCTTTCATTAAATCTAATACTTCCAATTTCATTTTAGGATCTAATGCACTAGTAGGTTCATCAAACATCATTAATTTTGGATCTAGCATCAAGGCACGTATTATTGCTACTCTTTGCATTTGTCCTCCAGATAGCTCTTTAGGATAATTATTTACTTTTTCACTTAATCCAATTTTATTTAATAATTCTTTTGCTTTTTTTGTTGCTTCATCTTTTTTAAGTATCCCTAACTTAACTGGTGCTAAAATAATATTATCCATAACTTTTAAATGAGGAAATAAATTAAATTGTTGAAATACCATACCTATTTTAATTCTAATTTTGTTTATGTCGGTTTCTTTATCATTTAAAGGTATTCCTTCAAACAAAACCTTTCCATCGCTTGGAGTTTCTATTTGATTAATACATCTTAAAAGAGTTGATTTTCCACATCCAGATGGACCAATTATAGCTATTCTATCTTTTTCATTAACTACCAAATTTATCTTTTTTAGCACAGTAGTATTTCCAAATCTTTTACTTAAATTTTTAACTACTAACATTGTCTAATTTCCTTTCCATTAAATTAACTAATTTTGAAAGAACAATAGTTAATAATAAATAAATTATTGCTACCACGATTAAAGGTAAAAAATAATCATATGTTCTTGATGCAATTATATCCGAAGCTTTAGTTAGTTCTATTATTCCTATATAAGCACCAACAGAAGTTTCTTTTAATAAGGTAATAAATTCGTTACCTAATGCTGGTAAAATATTTTTTATTGCTTGAGGGAAAATAATAAAACGCATTATTTTAGAATAATTTAATCCTAGTGAATATCCTGCTTCTAATTGTCCTTTATCTATAGAATTTATACCTGCTCTAATTATTTCAGATACATACGCACCAGAATTGATGCCAAAAGCTAAAATTCCAACAACAATAATATTTATATCTACACTAGCAAATATTACATAATAAATAATCATTAATTGCAAAATTACTGGAGTTCCTCTAATAATATTTACATAACATTTTGCTAAAAAATTAAGTATTTTTAATTTATGAGTTTTATCATGATAATTTCTAATTAAAGATATAATTATTCCTATAATAATTCCTAGTATAACAGCAAAAAAGGCAATAATTAAAGTGTTTTTTAAACCTTCCAAAAAATATAAATATCTATTATCATAAATTAAAGTTTGATATAAACTATCTAACATATTTATTCTTCACCTTCCATATGATTTATAATATATTCATTTATTTTTCCTTCTTCAATTAAATCTTCTAACACTTTATTTATTGCATCTAAAAGTTCTTTATTTCCCTTTTTTACAACCATTCCATAAGTATCTGAAAAAAGCTCTTGATTTAAAATTTTCAAACCTTCATTATTTTTTAATATTTCTTTTGCTGGAAGTTCATCCATAACTACACAATCAACTTTGTTTTTTAATAAATCTTGTATTGCAGCTAAATATTTTTTTTCTCTAACTATTTCAGCGCTTGGATAATTTTTTGTAACATAAGTGTCTCCAACACTACCTAATTGAACAGCTATTTTTAAATTATTCAAATCATTAATATTAATTTTTTGATTATCTTCTTTAACAACTACTATTTGTTTAGATGTCGTATAATTTATTGTAAAATCCACTTGTTCAGCGCGTTCTTCATTATAGCTTATCCCCGCTGCTCCAAAATCAGCTTTACCTGTTTTTACCTCATTAATTATAGAATCAAAGGCAACGTCCTTAACTACTAATTCTTTATCTAAATATTTAGCTATTTCCTTAGCTATATCGATATCAACTCCAACAATTTCACCATTTTCATAATATTCATAAGGTGCAAAGCCAGCTTCTGTAACCATCACTAATTTATCATCATCTTTACCACAACCACCTAAAATTAATATTAAAAACATCATTACAACTACTTTTTTCATTATTAACCTACCTTAAATAAATTATATCATTTATTGATAATAAAACAATAAAAAAAAGAATGCATTCACATTCTTCCAAAACTTACATATTGTGGAATACTTCTATCAGTTTCCATACTATTTAATATTTCATTTAATATATTATATATGAAAAGAGATTTTCCATTATCTAGATTATTTTCTAATTTTTTTGCAAATTCTTTTATTTTCTCTGTTGCTATTTGTCTTGTTTCTTCATCTTCAATTAATACTAAAGTCGATCTAATTAACATTTGAATTAAATAAATAGTGTGTATTGAATTTTCATTTAAAGTGTCTAATTTTAAAAATACTGTAAAACTTGCAAAAAAAGCATCCAAGGTATTAAACAATATTTGTTTTTTAAGCTTTGTTTCTACTTCATCAGAAAAAGGATAAAATATTCTAGCATTGTGATGAATCAATATAGGTTTTAGAGAAACTTTACAATTACTTTCTAAAAAATTTTCTAATAACTTACAAGTAACAAAAGCATTATGATATTCACTTTTTATTAATTTATCTTTTTCATTTCCTATTGCAATTAATTTGGTGTTTTCTATTAATGTTAAAAAAAGACTACTAATATCAACTGCTAATGTGCTTTTTAAATATTGATTATACTGAAATAATTTTTCTAAAAATTCACTTTCTTTAGGCATGTCTTCAACATTTAATGTATTATTTTCCAACGCCTTTAAAATTAATTTATTTAGTAAATGTTGTAATACTAAATCACTATTGGGAATATCAATTGTATTACATATAAATCCCAGTGTTTCACTTGGGCAAATCGAATTTTTAAATTTGCTATTTGATTTTAATAAATTTATAATATCAACACATTTATTTGGGTCTATAACTATTCTATCAAATATATCTTCTTCTAATGCTAATTCACCTTTAGCACCATGTAAAATGTCTTTAAATTCTTCACTATCTTTATCACCATCAATTTCTAGCTGACATAATTTATTGATGCTATTAAATAAACTAAAACTAATATTAATCAACATTTCGATATCTTCGCAATCACTTTTTGTTAGTTTCATTAAAAATCTTCCCTTGATGGTAAGGTATTATAAGATATTTTAGTAAACAATTCAACCTCTTAGTTTCTAACTTTTTATTTTATTAAGCCATTTTGAACATATTTTGTTTCATTTATAATTACAAAAGCTTCTGGATTGTTTTTTCTTATTATTTTTGTTAAGCCTCTTAACTTACTTTTATTAAGTTGGATTAATAACATATCTTTTTTTTCTTTATTATATGGATTTTTTAAATCTATTACTGATACACCAAAACCATTTTGTCTTATTTCTTTTAACATTTTTTCTTCTTTTTTTTCATCTATTATTGCTTCTACTGCAATTAATCCTTCTACATATTTATTGGATATAAATGTTCCAATGTATGTTCCTGTTGCATACCCTCCAGCATAAAATATAGGTATTAAAATAGAATCCAAATCACCATTTAATGCTTCTCTTGCTGCAAAAAACCAAATTAAAACTTCAAAAAAAGCAACAATAGCTGGTGTAATATTTTTTCCCTTTACTACTAAAACAGTTCTAATAGTTCCAAGACTTACATCTACTATTCTTGCTAAAAATATTTTTAAACACGTTATAATCATTTTTATCACCCTTTTATTTCATTACATTAACTATTATGGCTATTGTAATTAAAATTAAAAGGGTAACTGCAATAATTGCTAATCCTAATGTTTTATTTTCTTCTTTTCGATATTCAACTTTATTTTCTCTTCCATATTTTTCACTTAATAATTCTAATTTTTGAGCATGTTTGTCATTCATTTTATTTTGATAATCAACTTGATCTTGAGACATTAACATGCCACAAAATTTACAAGTTACTCCTTTATTTGGTAAAGGTCTTCCACATCTTGAGCAAATCATAATCCTCCTTATGACAATGTTTTACCAATGTATGTTACTTTTGCATAGCCATTATCGCTATGGCCAGTTTCACTTCCACCGGTAGTTGATTCAAATGATGTATTTCCTGCATATGTTGCAGCATTTGACATATAATAACTACTATTTAATAGGCATCCTGATGGATAACTTGATGCGGTTGATGATGTATAAACATATCCAGATCCTCCACCGCCTCCAGTTGCACGAGTTCTGGAAGCACTACTATAATTTCCAGCAGCTGATCCTCCATACCAGCCACCACCTCCAGCACCATTTGAATAATAAGAAATGTTATTATATTTATACCCAGTATCACCACCAACACCAAATGTTCCTGCATCACCATAGTAATTCGTTGATGACCCGGTCGCTCTTGCTCCACCAGATGTTTGCGTTCCTCCATTTCCTGCCCATGAATAATATGATGAACTATAATATGAACCATCTAACCCACTAGTTCCACCACCAGCACCACCAGCAGCTTTGTATGATGTGCTATATGCGTATGCACCACCGCCACCTCCTGCAACGATTACTCTAGAATATAAACTATCATTATTTATACGAATGTCAGTGCCACCACCACCGGCACCACCTCGATATCCAGCGTTTCCACCGCCATTAACTCCTCCACCTGTTTGAACATTATTTGTTGTGGTTGTTCCATAGCTTCCTTGGCCACCAGTATGTATGTATAAAGTATCTCCTTTATTTAAATAAACATATCCTTTTGAATAACCACCTTTCCCACCAGCTGCATAACTTTCATTATATGACCCACCTTGGGCTCCCCATACTTGTAAATAATAATATCCACTTACTTCAATTTCTTTTGTTTGAACAGAACTTTTGTATGCAAATATACCATTATATACATAGTCTGTTTCTGCTGTTGTAGTCATTATTGCTGATTCTTTTCCGCTTGCATCTACTGAATATGCTTTAAATGTATATTCTGTTAGTGGTTCTAAATTACTAAAAGTATAAGAACTACTTGTGCTAGATACATAAGATTCGCCATTATTTGAACTGTAATAATATTTGGTTGGTGTGCTTCCTATATTGCTATTAGTAAGTTTAATTGTAACATTTTGTCCTGAAACCGTATTAGACATGCTTTCAAGAATTGGCCCACTTGAAACATCTAAATATGCAACACAGCTTGTTCTACTTGTTGCTGCAATTACTACCTTTTGATTTTTAATTGATAATGTAGATGTTCCTGTGCAAGCTGATTTACTTGTATTTAAATCATAAAATACATTTGAAGGTATTTCCTTAGCTTCATAATATGTTGCTGATCCTGCTTTTGATTGCAAATAAACTTTTAATTGGATATCAACGTCCATTGCATCCATATATGCTGTGCATACATCTTTGCCAGATGCTTCTATGCTAAACATATTTTCTTCATCTAAATAACTTAAGGTAGATCCATTTTCACAACCACTCTTGCTTGAATTTAGTGTATAACCTATTGAAGGTAATGATGTTGTTTCTAATTTTGTATAATCCCCTGTGCCTACGCCATCGGAATTGATGTTTTCTGCATATACATTAAGAGTTAAATCCAAATTTGCCGTTGAATCAAAATAAAGATAACATACATCATGTCCATAAGCTGTAATATCTGCATCAAATGTTGTTGGATGATATGTAATAGTTGATCCGTTTGTGCAATAACTTTTACTTGAATTATAAGCATAGCCTGCTTCTGGTATATATGGGTATAAGGCATATGTTCCTACACCATTTCCATTTGCATCTCTTTTTTCTGCCATAATTCTAATATCTAAATCTGCAATTTCTCCGGTTGATCCACCTATTACTGGAGTTTCATCTACTACTTGATAAAATGCATATGAGACTATTATTCCAATACACGCTAAAAGCACTACCACAAATGAAGCAATTAATGATAGTTTATGTTTTTTTAAGGTGTCAGTAATATCTTTATTAAATATTGTTTTTAATCTATGTAAATTAATAGATTTGATAGCCTTTTTTTTCATATGCCTCTTACCTATCCTATAATTATTTTAAATTATTATGATGGCAAAGTCAATTTGTTTTATAAACAAAAAAAGTCAAATTTATTTTCTTGACTTTTTTTATACTTCTTTTTTGCTTTTATTCTTTGTGAATCCGTAATGTTTTCTTATTTTTTCTTCTATTTCATCTCTTATTTTAGTATTTTCTTTTAAAAATAATTTTACGTTTTCTTTTCCTTGGCCTATTTTTTCTCCATTGTATGAATACCATGCTCCTGATTTGTCTATAATTGCTAAATCACTTGCTAAATCTATTATTTCGCCTTCTTTAGATATTCCTTCCCCATACATAATATCTACTGTGGCACTTTTAAATGGTGGAGCAACTTTATTTTTAACTACCTTAATATTAGTTTTGTTACCTATTATTTGATCCCCCATTTTAATTTGTTCACCGCGCCTGACATCTAAACGTATTGATGAGTAAAATTTTAAAGCTCTTCCTCCCGGAGTGGTTTCTGGATTTCCAAACATAACTCCGACTTTTTCTCTTAACTGATTTATAAATATTGCTGTTGTTTTTGTTTTATTCATCGTTCCAGATAATTTTCTTAATGCTTGTGACATTAATCTTGCTTGCAAGCCAACGTGTGAATCTCCCATTTCTCCGTCAATTTCTGCTTGGGGAACTAATGCTGCTACTGAATCTATTACAATAATATTTACAGCTTCACTTTTAACTAATGCATCACAAATTTCCAATGCTTGTTCTCCGGTATCTGGTTGGCTTAACAATAATTCATTAATATCTACTCCTAAATTTTTAGCATAAACTGGGTCAAGTGCATGTTCTGCATCAATAAATGCTGCTCTGCCTCCAGCTTTTTGAACTTCTGCTATTGCTTGTAATGCAACTGTTGTTTTACCACTTGATTCTGGCCCATATATTTCTATAATTCTTCCCTTAGGATATCCTCCAACACCTAATGCGACATCTATTGCTATTGATCCACTAGATACAACATCAACTTCTATGTGTTCATTATCCCCAAGTTTCATTATTGCTCCAGCTCCAAATTGTTTTTCTATATCTGCTAGAACTTGTTCTAAAACTTTATCTTTATTCTTTTCATCTTTTGTTGATTTCATGTTTCCTCCAAATTTACTCTGATACAAGTTAATTTTAATATACTTCAATTTAAAAGTCAACAAAAAAATGCAAACATTTGTTTTAATCTTTTGGTTTAAAAATTAACGTAATTAAAAAGGCAAAAACTATAGCTGCAACAATTGCTGCTGATGATTTTGTAAGCATGTTTGTAAAAATTCCTAAAAATCCTTCTTCATTATATCCTTGTAATGCTGATGAATATAAGGTATGCCCAAAATTCGATATTAAATTCGTAGCCCCAGCTCCAAATTTAGCAATTAAATTATCATATATTCCTAAAAATGATAAAAATGCTCCAACTGCTGTATATATACTTGTAATATGTCCCGGAGTTAATTTAGTATTATCAAGAATTATTTGAGCAATTGCACAAGCACACCCAGCAAATAAAAACGCATTTAAAAAATTCATTATTTTACCTCCAAACTTATTGCATGAGCAATTGATGGTATTGCTAGTTTTTGATTAACTAACGTAACTGAATGCAAAGCTCCAGTTGCTATAATAAGTATTTTTTTATATTTTTTTGAATTTAAAATTTTATTAAACAACACTAATGGAAGACATACTGGTCCACTTCCACCAGAGTATGTTTCTTGACTGTCTAAAAAAAGTTCACATCCTGCGTCCATATATTTTTTTAAACAAATATTATAATTTTTTTCTAAATATTCTTGAAAAATTTTACCACCTACACACCCTAAGTCTCCAGTTAAAATTAAGTCATAATACCCAATTTCTCTATTTAACTCTTTTAAATGCATCATAAGAGTAGATGCTGCTGCAGGTGCCATAGTTGCTCCTAAATTATTAGCATCAGTTATTCCCATATCTATTGGAGTTCCTATTGTTGAAGATTCTATTCTTATCTTGCTTTCTTTTTTACTTAAATATGTTGCCACTGCGCCGGTAGTTGTAAATGTCGCAGTATGTGGTCGTGGGGCTCCATATTCTACTGGATAACGGAATTGTTTTTCTGCCGTAAGATTATGACTGCTAGTTATTCCTAATATTTTTTTATAATTTGATAAAACTAAAAAATTACTAGCAACAATCAAACTTTCAACAAATGTTGCACATGCAGAATATACTCCTAAAAAGGGAAAATTATACTTTTTAGCATTGTAACTTGTAATTGCTATTTGATTGGTTAAATCTCCTCCTACTAATAAATCTATATCTGAGTTTTTTAAACAGTTCCTTTCCATTATTTTATCTATTACTTCATTTTGCATTTTTATTTCTGCTTTTTCAAATGTTTTTTCATTAAAATAGTAATCTTTCATACTAATATTGTATTTTTTTAAATGACTTTCTTTTTCTAATGGACCTACAAGTGTGCAATAATCATTTAAATATATATTTTTATATTTTGAACTAGCCACCTAATACCACCCTCACAATTACTAATATAAATGATGAAATAATTCCATATAAAATTACTGAACCCGCCAATTTAAAAAAGTTTGATCCTAAACCAGTTATTAAGCCATCTTTTTTATAATCTAGTGCACTACTGGTTATACTATGGGCAAAACCTGTTGTAGGAATTATTAACCCACATTTACATTTATTTACCCAGTTGTCAAAAAAACCTAATGCTGTAAGTAATGATGCTGTTCCGATTATTATTAAACATGTCCATGTGCCAGCCTCAGTTTTAGTTAAATAAAATGATTCTTGTAATATATAAACTAAAAATTCTCCAATAAAACCAATTGTTCCACCTACAAAAAATGCAAGTAAAATATTTCTTAATCTTGGTTCTTTTGGAGTATGTTTCTTTACTAATTTTTGATAATCTTCTTTTGTCATTTTGTTCACCTAAAATTATTATGAGGTTTTTTTAATTACATATACATGTATGTTCTCATTTTTTGTAAACTTTTTGATTCATATCTGGACACCATTACTTGAGTTATTCCTAATTTTTTGGCAGTTTCACTTTGTGTTAGATCTTCATAGTATCTTGCTGTTATAATGTCTTTTTCTAAATCATTTAATGAACTTAAACAATCTTTTAATAGCAATTTATCATCTTCACTTATTATTTCCTCAACTGCTATTTTTTCTTTTAAATTTCTTTCATCTTCATATTCTTCATCAATTGATAAAACGCTTTTAGCACACATTAATGCTTGATTGATTTTTTCTTCTTCAACTTCCAAAAATAATGCCAATTCTTGAATTGATGGATTACGCATCAATTTTTGAGCTAATAAATTCTTACCTTTTTCAATCATTTTCATTAATTTTACTATATCTTTTCCTATTTTCATATTTTTATTTGATGCTATCATATACATTTCTCCATATATGTATTTGTAAGCATAAGAACTAAATTTTGTTGTTCCGTCTTCATGATAATTTTGAAATGCTTTAATCACTCCTAATACACCCGCTTGGTATAAATCTTGTTTTTCTATTCCATAAAATTGTTTTGATATTTTCCATATAAGTCCTACATTATCTGATACTATTTTTTCTAATAAAGATTCCATTATGCCACCTCTAAAAGATTAAATGCAAATAATTCATTTTTTATTTTACTTATTTTTGTAACTTTTAATTTTTCTTTTAAATTATTATTTACTTCACACATTCTTATTTTTCCTTTATTATTTTTAATAATTTTTTTACTATTTAATAATGCATCTATCCCATAATTATCTATATCTTCTAAAAAATACATATTATATACAACATACTTTATTTTGTGCTTATTTAATACTGGATTTAAATAATTATTAATTTTATATGTTGTTTTACTATTTAACTTTCCTCTAAGTCTAACAAATAATATTCCTTGATTAAATTCTAGATCCATTTTTAACATTAATATCACCTTACAAATTAAATATAGAGTAACTTTTTTAAATTTTAAACATCTTCGACAAACGATATCATATTAAGACAAAAATAAAAGTGTCAATTTGACACTTATCTTTAATTTAATATATTTTTTATTTTTTCCTGAGCATTTATTACACTTTCACCATCTGGTTCCATTACATATAATTTTGTATTTTTATATGTATATGTAGTTTCATAAGCATCGCCTCCATTTAGTGAAATTGCTTCAATATTCCATTTGCTATTTTCTTTAATTTGCTTTTTAATAAATTTTGTTATTTCTTCATCTGTTATGTTAGTTATGAATTTATCTTTTAAGGCATCTAACAATTCTGTGTATTTTGTTATTATATTTGGATTCATTGCTTTGTTTATTAAAGCTTCTAAAATTATTTCTTGATTTTCTCCTCTTACTCTATCTCCTAAAGCAAATGCTTTTCTTTCCCTTGCAAATGATAATGCCATTTTACCATCTAAGTAATTTTCGCCTTTTTTAAAATAATATCCATCTTGTGATGTAAATTCGTAATTTGAATTTACTTTTATTCCATCAAATGCATCTACTATATCAATAAGTGATGTAAAATTAACTTTTATATAATAATTAATATTTGTATCTAATAACTCTTCTACCGCTTCTACCGAAGTCTCTATTCCATAAATTCCAGCATGTGTTAATTTATCATATTCATTAAATTCTGGAAGCAAAATATAATAATCTCGTGGAATTGTAACTAATAAAATTGTTTTATCTTTTGGATTAACTGTTATTAAAATGTTTACATCACTTCTTGATACCTTCGTTATGCTTCCATAGGTATCTATTCCAGATATTAAGATATTAAATGCATCTTGGGTAACATCAACTGATTTTCCAATTTTTGATATTTCAACTTCTACTTCTATATTATAAATAATCTCTATTTTTTCATATGTTTCTTTATTTTCTTCTTCAATAATACTTAATTGTGCATCTTCTAAAATAATTGCTTGAACTTCTTTATTTAATAAATTATCTAATAGACTTGTTATATCATCTAGTTTTACACTTTCATAATTTATTTTATTTTTCAACTTTTTTGTAGCTTCATTTAAGCCCTCGTGTTCATTAGTATCTAAATGCCCTATTAATTTATTATCTAAATCATTTAATCCTAAGTTATTTTCTTTTAATACAACTAAATTATAATTTTCCGTATTATATGAATTAAAACCAAATTGTTTTAAAAAATCTATTGTATTTAACTCGTAAGTTATTCCTATTATCATAAATATAATTAAAATTAAAGAAAAAAATATTCCTATTGCATTTTGAATTTTGCTTTTTACTAATAATAATTTGATATTTATTAAATCTATTATAATTACTAATACGCTTAATACTAAAAAGTATTCAATTGGTAAAATCCCAATAAAATATACTAAAGACAATGCTAGTAAAGTAACAATTGATAAAAATATTGCTAAGTATTTAGTAAAATTTATCTTACTTTTTTTTCTTTTACTCATATTATCCCTCAAAATAATTATATCACGTATAATACTAGTTAGTAAATTGATGAAGTTGCAAATCATTGATTTATTAGTATAATATTTTTACTTATTTTTATAAAAATAAGTAAAAATTACGCGATTGAGTTTAGGCAGATTATAACACGGGTTTTCATATCCATTAAAATGACGGCCTAGCTCTTTTCTTTTTATTATCCTAGTTTTAGAATGTGAGGATTATTTATTTAATCTTATATAACAAGCGTGATGAGGAATATGAGGACAAAGAGTTCAATCGTAAATGAAAGGATGGTGCTTATGCATAATTGTTTAGCCATTGATGTAGCTAAAGGGAAAAGTATGGTTACTTTAATTAGTTCTTGTGGTGAAGTTCTAATTGAACCATACGAAATTAATCATTCTATTAATGATTTTTCTAATTTACTTAATAGAATTAATAAATTGAAATTAGGAAGCATTTCTGTAATAATGGAATCTACTGGTATTTATCATAGACCAGTAGAGAGATTTTTGTTAGAAAATAATTTTAAAGTATTTGTTATTAATCCTATTTATGGAAAGATGCATAAAAGAAATTTAAGAAAAACAAAAACTGATAAAGAAGATTGCTTTAATTTGGTTAATTTATTTCTAACTAATACATTTAAAGAATATATCAAACCTGAACAGTTATGTTTGGATTTAAATGCTTTATCAAGACAATATTTTGCTTTAGATGAATTATGTGTAAATCTGAAAAATAGATATAGAAATTTGGTTTATTTATGTTTTCCTGAATATGAATTAATATTTAAAAATAATACTATTTATTCAAGCATTGCCTTAGAATTTATAGAGAAATATCCACATGCTGATATTATTGCAAATACTAGAATAGATTGTTTACAAAATTTTTTTAAAAAGCATAATTTTAGTTACTGGAAGTCTAAACCAATCAAAATTAAAGAAGCAGCTTGCAATTCTTATCCTTCAGTTGATATGAATGATGAAACTGTTTCTAACTTATCTCAAATATCTAGACTGGTTAATGAATATCAAAAAGCAATTGATATTATTAAATATAAAATTACTTGTTTAGCTAAGAAATCTAAATATTTTGAAACAATTAACTCTATTTATGGCATTGGTGAGTTTTCTGCTTCTATCATTATTGCTGAGCTTGGCGATATTAATAGATTTAATAATATTAAAGAACTAACTGCTTATTGTGGTTTAGATCCTTCTATTAAACAATCTGGAAGAAGTATAGATATTCATGGTCCTATATCTAAATCAGGTAATAAATATTTAAGAAAGATATTATTTGTTAGTTGTCTAAATATTGTTAGATTATCTCCTAAATGTCATATTGAAAACGATATAGAAATTTATTACAGAAAAAAGCGTAATGAAGGTAAACATCATTACGCAGCCATTATTGCTTGTACTACAAAGCTTCTACGCAAAATTCTAGCTTTATGTAAGCAATTAGATAAATAATAGTTACACCACTAACTACACTTATATTATATACCAAATAACACATTATTTGATAATTTTTAAAAAATATCAAATTTCGTGTGTTTTTAGCGTGTATTAATATATCATAAAAATTAATAGTTGACAAATCTTAGAATGTCATT